>JAGCJD010000239.1 GCA_017648425.1 Clostridia bacterium
GTAAGGATAAAGAGCTTGACGAAAATATGCCCGCGTCCCCTAAAAAAAGCTTTCCGCTTGCCCCCGCTCAGGTCAAGAAGGGCATAAAGAATGCGCTTATCAAAAGAGAGGATAGACTTGCATATAACGATGTGATCTTCACAGAGCCGCTCACTCCCGCGCCCGAGGAAGCGCCTAAGCCACTCGTAAAGGGAAGCGTTGACACATGGTTCTTGCTCTGGTCGATGATACTCGTATGCTTTGGCGCGGTAATGTCATACAGCGCGAGCGCCGTTTATGCGGAGCAGAAATTTGACAGCTCGACCTACTTTTTAGTGCGTTATATAATCTTCGCCGTGCTTGCAATAGCAATAACCGTGCCGTTTGTGGTAGAGGCAAGACCGTGGTTCTGGCGTATATTCGGAGTTGGAATATACGGCGTATCGATAGTCCTGCTGTTAGCGGTGCTTGTTTTCGGAGCATCCGAGGGAGAGGCGCAGAGATGGCTCGACTTCGGATTTTTCACCATACAGCCGTCCGAGATAGCAAAAATGGCGGTGGTCATGGTGCTGGCGCTTTATATGTCCAAGTACGAAAAGGAGATAACATCAAAGCACGCGTTTGGCGGAAGCTTTAAAAACGGCGTACTCATGCCCATGGTCATAATTGGCGTGATATGCGGACTTGTAGCTCTCGAACGGCATATTTCGGGACTTATGATAATAGGCGTCCTCGGCGTGGCAGTCATGTTTATGGGCGGAACGCGTATAAAATGGCTCGCTATGTTCTTGGGAATTATAGCGGTAGCGGGAGTATTTCTTATACTTGTTTCGAGCTACGCGCAGGAGCGTGTGGATATTTGGCTCAACATTGACAACGCAGACCCGCTCGGCTCTGCATGGCAGACCTTGCAGGGACTTTACGCTATCGGATCGGGCGGATTTTTTGGTTTGGGACTTGGAAGCAGCCGACAAAAATTCGGATATGTTTCACAGCCTCAGAACGACTTTATCTTTACCATAATCTGCGAGGAGCTTGGCTTTATAGGCGCATTTGTGGTCGTTGGACTGTTTGCACTTCTCATTTGGAGAGGAATTAAGATAGGACAGCACGCTCCCGACCGATTTTGTGCGCTCGTTGTGTGGGGACTTACATTCAAAATAGCGCTTCAAGTAGCAATGAACATAGCCGTTGTCACAAACACTATGCCCAATACGGGAATATCTCTCCCGTTCTTTTCATCGGGCGGAACGGCAAATATGATACAGATCTTTGAAATAGGTATCATACTTTCAATATCGAGATTTTCGAACGCAAAAAAATAGAGGTGGATATATGAGAGTTTTACTTACGGGAGGCGGAACCAGCGGTCATGTAACTCCTGCTCTTGCAATAATTGACATTATAAGAGCCAGAGAACCCGACTCGCAGTTTGCCTATATAGGAACGGAAAAGGGAATAGAAAAGCGACTCGCCGAAAAGGAGGGCATACCGTTTTATCCGATAAAGATACAGGGAGTGAGCCGCTCAATATCACCAAAGAATATAAAAACGGCTTATCTCGTTATGACAGCTCCCGCAAAGGCAAAAAAAATAATACAAAAATTCAAGCCCGATGTTGTTATTGGCACGGGAGGATATGTTTCATGGGCTCCGCTTAAAGCGGCGGCAGAGCTTGGAATACCTACCATTATCCACGAATCCAACTCTGTTCCGGGCCTTGCTGTGCGCAGACTTGAAAGTAAGGTCGATACGATATTGACTAACTTTGAGGGAACAAGGAACTGCCTTAAAGAGCGCGACAAAACGATATGCGTTGGCAACCCCATTCGCACATCATTTGCGGGTATAGACAAGGCAGAGGCTCGTAAAAAGCTTGGAATAGACGACAGCGTAAGGTTCGTTGTGCTGTCCTTTGGCGGAAGCCTTGGAGCGCCCAAGCTCAATGAGGCGGCTATCGATATAATGCGTGAGTTTTCCTCAAAGCATGATGATGTGGAGCATTTCCACTCGGGAGGAAGAAACTATTATAAAAACGCAATGCAGATATTTGCGGGATACAGCCTTGAAAAGAATAAGCATCTTGACATCAAGGAATATATTTACGATATGTCGCTATACATGGCGGCGGCAGATCTGTGCGTGTGCCGCGCGGGCGCTATGACGCTGACAGAGCTTGCAATGCTCGGTAAACCTGCAATTCTAATTCCGTCCCCTAATGTGACAGATAATCACCAATACAAGAATGCAAAGGCGCTTGCCGACAAGGGAGCAGCCATATTGATACAGGAGAGCGAGCTTAGTTCAGACCTTATCGCATCAACTGTCGAAAGGCTTTATTCAACCCCCTCAGAGCTTGAACGCATGAGCCGCGCGGTGAAAAGTTTTGCAAACCCAAGCGTTGGCGACGAGATATACAAGGAGATATCAAAGCTCGTAAGGTGTAAGGAAAAAATAAAAAGAAAGGAAGGATAAGCTAAATGAAGGCTGTACGCAAGCATAGGGAAGCCCATGAGGAGCATGACAAAAAAAGAATACTCCGCATAGTGATAACCGCTTGTATGTGCGTGCTGTTGCTTATCTCACTGTTTATTTTTATTCGTTCGTTTTTACCTGTTACACGCTTTGAGCTTTCGGGCGTTACAAATTACGACAAGTCGGAGATAATAGGATATTCGGGGATCGAGCGAGGTGATAAGCTCTATTCCATAGACCTTGGCGATGTCGAAAAGAGAATAAAGGAGCAGTGCGCTTACATTGAAGATGTAACGGTAGAGAGAGAATTTCCCAATAAGATAGTGTTCAAGGTCATAGAAAAGATACCGCATTGGTATATCGAGATCTCGGGTGACTATTATTCGCTTGATACAAATTTTTATGTTATTGAGGAATCGGTGACAAAGGAGCGCTTCGTGGGGCTTAATATTCCTGAGCTTATACTGCCAAATTTGAGAGAACTCAAATGCGGAGAGCTTCCCGATTTTGGTCAGGACGAAACAGAGATACGAAAGGTTCTTGAACTTGTATATGCCGTGCAGAGCACGAATTTTAAGTATAGAATAACGCTTGTTGACATTGAAAGCCGATTTGATGTAAATATAGTTGTCGATGGAAAATACAAGGTCTATATGGGCGATATTTCCAACATTTCGGAAAAAATCAATGCGGTGGAAAAGATACTTAAATCAGGCGACCTTGAAAAATTCGCGGGCGCGGAGATCGATGTTTCTATACCCGAAACGGTAAGCGTAAGACCAATTTACGAGTGAAATAGTTTGCAACTTAAAAGGAGCAGGGCGCTTTGTGAGCTTTGCTCCTTTTTTTTGTGTTGCTTTATAAATTATGCGTGGGCGAGAATTTTTGAAAATAGTTGCCGATATTCACTTATTTTCCGTCAAAATAGACGATAAATCGTTCAATAAATGCCACGAAAAGGGTAAAGGAAAATAAAAATAAATATTTTAAAAAATATGCTTGACAAAGGCAAATGATTGTGGTATAATATATACCGTTCCGTGAATAGCGGTCACGCTGGTGTGGCTCAATGGCAGAGCAGCTGATTTGTAATCAGCAGGTTGATGGTTCGACTCCGTTCACCAGCTCCAGTCCGTTGAGTAAGTACTTGACGGATAAATGGGGGATTTCCCGAGCGGCCAAAGGGGGCAGACTGTAAATCTGTTGTCACTGACTTCGGTGGTCCGAATCCACCATCCCCCACCAACAAAAAAGAGCTTTTGTTTACAAAAGCTCTTTTTTGTTTTTCAAGCCGCAGACTTGGTATGTGATTGCGATAAAAAACAATCTTTGTGTTAAATTTTTTTAAAAAGCACTTGATATAATAATCGATATAGTGTATAATAGTATTGAAAACCGAAATACGAGTATTGGAGATAGATATGACAAGAGAAGAGCTTATAAATGTTGCGGTTGACGCTACAAATGATGCGGAGCTTAAAAGCAGGGAAATACCCGCTATTGACCTCTATGTTGACCAGATAATAAATCTTATTTCGGGTAAGCTTGCGGAGGGCTCGCAGCGCCATAGTGGCAGACAGCTTACCAAGACAATGATAAATAACTATTCAAAGGACGGAATTATTACGCCCGTCAAGGGAAAGAAATACACGCGTGAGCAGGTGGCTCAGATACTTTATGTATATTCGCTTAAAAACACGCTCTCAATGGGAGAGATAAAACGACTTCTCAACGGCTTGTATGAGAACAAGGGCTTCGGAGCGGAACAGCTTGTGGCTCTTTACGATAAGCATGAGGAGATAAAGGACGAGCTTCGTGATTACGCTATAAAGTTCCTTAATGACGATGTAATCGATAATCTCTCGCTCGATGCGCAAGACGATGTTGATTATGCTTCGGTTATATGCGCCCTTGTGTCCATGAGCGCTCATATGAAGAATATAGCGCAGGCTCTTATAGACGAGAGATTTCCCGAGCCCATAGAGGAGGAGAGCGAGGACAAGGACAAGGAAAAGGAAAAGAAGAAAGAAGAAAAGGCAAAAGAGAAAGAAGAAAAGAAAAAGAAAAAGGAAGATA
>JAGCJD010000240.1 GCA_017648425.1 Clostridia bacterium
GCATGTTAAATAACAAGTCCTGTTTCAGGTGGTACTCCCATTACCATATTCATACACTCAACAGCCGCGCCTGACGCGCCCTTACCCAAATTATCGTAAAGCGCTACAAGCACAAATCTTTCCTCGTTTCCGCAGACGGTCACTGTCATGGTATCCTTACCCGAGAGTATTCCTGCTGACAAAAATCCTCCGTCATCAACGCTTTCCTTGTATGTCACTATCTTTCCTGTGTATGTGCTTCTGTAAGCGTTCTTTACATCTTCGATAGTAAAGCCCTCGTTGAGATTCTTGGCGAACATTGGAACAGTTACCTCCATTCCGCTGTAAAAATCCGACACTATGGGGCTGAACACGGGCGCATTATCAATTCCCGTTATATATTTCATTTCTTTGAGATGCTTGTGCTGCTGTGTTATTCCATACTGTCTTGGATAATCCAAAAGCTCAAATCTCTCGCTATCCTCATAGTCGGCAATCATTTTTTTGCCGCCGCCGCTATATCCAGTGACCGAATGGCAGGAAAGCAACGCGTCTGGCGATATTATGCCTGCCTTTACAAGAGGATAAACAAGCGCGATAAATCCGCTCGCATGACAGCCAGGAACTGCTATACGCTTTGATTTATATATTCCGTTTTCAAACTTCTCGGAAAGCTCGGGAAAGCCATAGTTCCAGCCAGCCTCTGTTCTGTGTGCGGTTGAGGCGTCTATTACAACTACCTCGGGGTTCTCTATCATGGATACAGATTCGCGCGCGGCATCATCGGGCAGACAGAGAAATGCTATGTCACACGAGTTAAGCGCATTTCTTCTTGCTGTGGGATCTTTTCTTTCCTCATCGGATAGTAATATAAGACTTACATCCTTTCTGTCAGACAGACGCTCGTAAATTCTCAGTCCCGTAGTTCCCGCTTTTCCGTCAATAAATATTTTTTTCATTTTTTAAGTTCCTCTCTGACATAAGCTATCTGCTTTTCTACCGAGGATACGCAAGTTCCTCCCTCGGAGATTCGTTTGCTTACGCAGGTTTCAAGTGAAATTTCGTGATAAAGGTCTTGCTCGAAAAGCTCGCTGTGCAAGCGATACGCCTCAATCGGCAGATCGTCAAGAACGCATTTTTTATCTATACATTCCGCAACAAGCTGACCAACAACCTTGTACGCCGCTCTGAACGGCATTCCTTTTTTGGTAAGATAGTCCGCAAGGTCGGTAGCGTTGATAAAGCCCTCCTGCGCGGCGCGGTACATATTTTCCGCTTTTACCTTCATAGTCCTTATCATGGGCGCAAAAATTTCAAGGCACATTTGCACGGTTTCCACCGAGTCGAATATCGCCTCCTTATCCTCCTGCATATCCTTGTTATATGCAAGCGGAAGTCCCTTGAGCGTTGTGAGAAGTCCAAGCAGATTTCCGTAAACGCGTCCCGTTTTTCCTCTTACAAGCTCTGCCATATCCGAATTCTTCTTTTGCGGCATAATGGACGAGCCCGTTGTATATGCGTCATCAAGCTCAACAAATTTGAATTCCCAGCTCGACCACAAAATTATTTCCTCGGAAAATCTTGACAAGTGCATCATGATTATTGAAATAGCGCTCATGAGCTCAACGCAGAAATCTCTGTCAGAAACGCCGTCAATGCTGTTTTGCATCACGCCGCTAAATCCAAGCTCATCAGCCTCGAACTGTCTGTCTGTATCGTATGTCGTTCCTGCCAAAGCGCAGCTTCCGATAGGCGAATAGTTCATTCTCGCCTGAGCATCACGAATTCTTGATATATCTCTGAGCAGCATCATTGAATACGCCATGAGGTGGTGACCAAAGGTTATCGGTTGCGCTCTTTGCAGGTGTGTATATCCGGGAAGTATAACTGCCTTATTCTCCTCAGCCTTATCTGCAATATCAGCAACAAGTGCCCTGAGCAACTCCGTGATCTTATCCGTTTCCTCACGCAGATACATACGGATATCAAGCGCTACCTGATCGTTACGGCTTCTTGCCGTATGAAGTCTTTTTCCCGCATCGCCTATCCTCTTGGTAAGCTCTGCCTCGACAAACATATGTATATCCTCGCACGACATATCGATTTCAAGCGCTCCGCTCTGTATGTCATCAAGAATAGACGCAAGTCCCTCGGTTATACTCTCGCAGTCACCATATGAAATTATTCCCTGCTTTGCAAGCATTTTAGCATGAGCGATAGAGCCCATAATGTCCCGCTTGTACATTTTACAGTCAAAGCGAATTGACGAATTAAAGTCGTCTGCCATGCTATCCAGCGCCTTGGCAAACCTTCCTGCCCACATTTTTTCCATAGCGTTTTATACACGTTTTGCC
>JAGCJD010000241.1 GCA_017648425.1 Clostridia bacterium
CAAACACACATAAAGGCATTCTTCAAGTTGAGCTTATGCCCTATCACCCTCTTGGCATCTCAAAGGCGGAGCGAATAGGCGCGAAGTGTGAGTATAACGAAAGCGAATTTCTGGACAAGAATATTGCCCTCTCGTATGCAGATACGATACAACAGCTAACCGACAAAAAAGTAATAGTAAGCGGCTGATCCAACGCAAAGCGGTATAACACAAGGAGTGTTATACCGCTTTTTTCTTAAAGTAAAAGCTGTCCATATACAGATAACTTTTTATTTAAGGTCAAAATTTGTATTCAAACCCTTGAAATCACAAAAATATTATGTTATAATTGGCTTAATTGTAAAGGGCACAATTATTTTTTGTTGCAAGGCGAAAGGGGCATTTTATGTTCAACTATAATTACCACAACGAGCTTGAATCACTGCATATTGGTTGCGAAAAGCCAAGAGCATACTTTATTCCGTATGAAAGCGAGAAAAAAGCGCTTGAGGACAACAGAGAAAGCAGCGCGTATCTTATATCTCTTTGCGGAGAATGGGACTTTAAATTCTATCCGTCACCAGATATGATAGAGAATTTTTTGTCCGATGATTTCAGCTTGGCAAACGCAGATAAAATGAACGTTCCCAGAAGCTGGCAAACATCTCTTGGAAAGGGTTATGACATTCCAAACTACACCAATCACGAATATCCATTTCCCTTAGATCCTCCGTTTATTCCTGCAAATAATCCGTCCGCTCTTTATTCAAGGAGCATTTTTATAGGCGAGGAATTTTTAAAAAAGGAAATATACATCAATTTCGAGGGCGTTGACTCTTGCTTTTATCTGTTTGTAAACAACGAGTTTGCAGGATACAGTCAGGTCAGCCATTCAACAAGCGAAATAAATATAACCAAGCTTCTCAAGGCAGGCTACAACAGCTTTAAGGTGCTGGTATTCAAGTGGTGTGTCGGCTCTTACATGGAGGATCAGGATAAATTCCGCCTTTCTGGAATCTTCCGCGAGGTATATCTTCTTGCGAGAGATAAGCAACACATAAGCGATATTCATCTCCATTCCTTACTGACAGACGATTTCAGCTTGGCAACGCTAGAGCTGGAGTTTGAGAAAACCTCTCCAGACCTTCAATACGATTACAAGCTGCTCTCTCCCGCGGGAGCTGAGGTCTGTTGCGGAGCGGCTGTTGAAAACACAAAAATACAGATTACAAGCCCTGATCTCTGGTGTGACGAGTTGCCTCTCCTCTATACACTTGTCATACACTGCGGAAGCGAATATATAGTGTTTCCCGTTGGATTTAAGAGCATAAAAATAGCAAACGGTATCGTTCTTATAAACGGCAAAAAGGTCAAAGCTCGAGGAATAAACCGCCATGACAGCCACCATATTCTTGGTGCTGCCGTTCCCTTTGACCACATGAAAGAGGACCTTCTTATAATGAAGCGTCACAACATAAACACCGTAAGATCCAGCCACTATCCAAACGACCCAAGATTTTTAACGCTCTGCGACCGTCTTGGATTCTATCTTGTTGACGAGGCAGACATTGAAACGCACGGCTTCCACGCTAACCACCGTTGGGACTATATAACTGACAGTGACGATTGGACTGACGCGTTCCTTGACAGAATAGAAAGACTGTTTGAGCGTGACAAAAACCATGCATGCGTGATCATGTGGTCGGTAGGAAACGAAATGGGTGTTGGAAAAAATCAAGCCAAGGCTTATGATTTTCTGCACAAGAGAAGCCCTGATTGCATAGTTCACTGCGAGGACTTTTCACGCCGTCACGCCCTCCACAAGCTGTTTCCCCCCGCACCCAATATACATTTGTTTGAATACCGCGAGCAAAAGTGTTGCGATATTATGAGCTATATGTATTGGTCGGCAAATGATTGCCAAGATGTATATCTCAAGAGCAAGGAACTTCGTGATTTCCCGCTATTTCTGTGCGAATACGCCCACTCCATGGGCGTAGGACCTGGTGATCTTAAGGCATATTGGGATCTTATATACTCAAATGACCGCTTCTTCGGCGGCTGCGTATGGGAGTTCTGTGACCACTCAGTGGCAACAGGAAGCGATATATACAACCACCCCCAATATGTGTATGGTGGAGATTTTGGAGATCAGCCTAATAGCGGAAACTTCTGCGTTGACGGTATGGTATATCCCAACAGACTCCCACACACGGGGCTTAAGGAATACAAAAATGTTTTAAGACCTTTCCATATAATCGATGCAAGTATTGAAAAAAACAGCTTCAGAATAAAGAATATGAGGTATTTCACAAGTCTTGAGGACTACTCTGCTCACTGGAAATTCGAGCAAAATGGTAAGCTCGTAAAGCAGGGATTTATTCCGTCTGTAAATGTAAAGCCCCAGACATCAAAGGCTTATACGATAGACCTTTCTGGCGTTGATAAAGCGCTTGGAGGCGAGCTGACCGTAAGCATGCATCAAAATCTCGATACCGAATGGGCAAAGGCTCAATATGAGGTCGGATTTGAGCAAATATCGTTTGCCCCGACAGTTGCTTGCAGTAAGCCCTCACTCGATGAAACTATACCAAGTGATAAATACCTTACCGTAAGCGAGGACGGAAAGAGCATTCGCATAACCGCCTCAAATACTGTTTACACATTCAGCGAGCTTGACGGAGTAGTTACCTCTATAATCGACAACGGAAAAGAGATGCTCGCATCTCCTATAATCCCTACCATTTGGCGCGCTCCTACGGATAACGACAGACGCATAGTAAACGCTTGGCGTCAGGCTCACTACAACAAAGCGCAACTCGATTGCAGAAGTCTTGATATAGTAAGCGTTACGGATAAAAAAGCAGAGCTTTGCGCACATCTCTCAATTTCCGCTCCTGCTTACAGACCGTTCCTTTATGTAACGGTGACCTACACGGTTCTTGCCGAGGGTGGTCTTGTGATCAACGCGCACGCTGAAAAATCCGACTATCTCTACGACACAAAGTCCCCCGAGCTTCCCCGCTTTGGATTTGAATTCAAAATGCCCGAGCATAACGAAAAG
>JAGCJD010000242.1 GCA_017648425.1 Clostridia bacterium
CTTGAACACGCTTCGCTTCGCTCAGCGGCAAGTTTATCTTGGCGGACAAAGTCCGTCATTTGCTTTGCAAAACGATAAACATTGCCTGCTACCAACGCGCTGCGTTGGGCAAGTTCTGCGAGCCAAGTACACAGACCAAAACAAAAAGACGGCAAGAGCCGTCCTTTTGTTTTGGTGCGGGCGACAGGACTTGAACCTGCACGAATTAACATAAGATCCTAAATCTTACGCGTCTGCCAATTCCGCCACGCCCGCGTACTTATTTCCCCACGAGGGACACTATGCAATATCTTATCACAAAACTTTTGGTTTGTCAAGTGCTTTATTGTGTCCCTCGTACTTTATTTGTATTTCTCAAAGTATTTCTCCATTACCTTTGCCGCAGGCTCGGATGCGTAATATCCGTGTACGCCTTCCTCAATAATGCAGGTGACTACTATTTTTGGTGCTTCAAGTTGGGCAAAGCCGCAAAACAGCGCGTTATCCTCTTGACCGTTGACCTCTGCCGTTCCCGTTTTTCCTCCGACTGATACGCCCACATTCTTGAAATATCTTTTTACCTCGTTATTTTCCGATACAACTCTGCCCATTGAGTCGATAAGTATTCGGTGGTTTTCTGAGGTAAAGCTTACTCTATCTGCGACCGACACCTCATAAGAGGATATGATGTCCTTGGTATAAAAATGTCTTACCGAGTCCAATATATGCGCGCTATATCGTGTTCCGCCGTTTACTATGCTTGACATGTACACGCTGAGCTGTAATGGCGTATATCCGTGGTCTGCTTGTCCAATTGCCGCGGAGAGGTCATCTCCTTGCGCCCACGCTTCGAGTTTATTCTCCTTTCGGAATTCAGGTCCTGCGACTGTTCCCACTCTTTCAGAAAGCTCTATCCCCGTTTTTGCGCCGAGCCCGAGCTTTTGGGTAAATTGTGTAATTGGCTCTATGGACAGTCTCTCGCCTATTGAATAAAAGAATATATTGCAGGATTCCTGTATTGCTGTGTATATATCAACTGCGCCGTGAACTCCGTTACATGACGGTCGGTGAAGCGCATCATAGCGACCTGTGCAGGTGCATTGCGTTTCGGTGTTAACATCTCCAAGTTCAAGAGCGGCGAGAGATACGCCGATCTTATAGGTAGATCCAGGCGCATACACGCCTTGTAATGCTCTGTTGAGCATAGGGGTGTTCTCGTCTTCAAGCAGGGAATTATAATACTCCTCGTTTGAATACTGTGTCAGGTCGTATGTAGGGTATGACGCTATTGCAAGCACTGCTCCCGTATTGGGATCTATTGCGGTGATAGCTCCTGCGTTTGCGCTGTCAATTCCGTCAATGGAGCTTTTGAGGGCGTCCTCTGCTGTTATTTGAATATCTATATCTATTGTGAGATATACATCGTTGCCGCTTATCGGTTCGGTTTCATAATACTTTTCTACAATGTTACCGTTGTCATCGTACTTTATGACCATTTTTCCGTCTTGGCCGTGCAAAATGCTTTCAAAGGCGTATTCGCAACCCGAAATTCCGACAAAGCAATCCATTGGATAACCGAGCTCACTATAATATTCGGCGTCCTCTGCCGCTATTTTTCACACTCTGCCGAGTATGTGCGAGGCATAGCCTGCGTAGATTGTATTATATA
>JAGCJD010000016.1 GCA_017648425.1 Clostridia bacterium
GTGAGCACAGCAAGGGTATTGGATACGGCGCGTGGCAGGCTGTTGAAGCACTCCATCCCGAAACAAGAATATGGGAAACATGCACACCGTACTTTGAAAAAAGAAACATACACTTTTATGTAAACAAGTGTGGCTTTCGGATAGATCAGTTTTGGTGCGAGTATTTTCAACCCGAACAAAGCAAATCCGATGAGGAGCAGAGCCACGATGAGGGACCTGACGAAATGTTCCGCTTTATAAAGGTCATGGTACATTGAGATAAAATCTTGCATATCACAATCTCTTTCGAAAAGGCATTTCGTCAAGAACAGTCGGAATAAAAAAATATCCAAGGGGATTCCGCGTGGAGGCCCCTTGGATATTTTTGTTCTCCAACACAAATCAAATAATATTTTTTGTGATACAACATAAAACCACATTTTGTTAACAATTTTAGGCATTTATAATATTTAAATGAAGCTCTTAGCTCAAAAAAATGTTGTTTTCAAACCAACATTGGCAAAAACCACACATTTATTTTGCATATTTTTCACCAAATTAATCATAAAACAAAAAAATCTCAAATAAAAACAGAAAAAACTGTTGACAAACTTTATAAAATATGGTACAATGTATGTATCAAATCATGGAATGCTGTGCGCTCATGTATTTTTATGTGAGTTTTGTACAAAAAGCAGCATGCATTATTTGTGATAACGCAACAAAAGAGGACGATTTATATGAAGTTCTATACAGAACCAATCCAAAAATCTCCGAGAATTGGCAAGCTTGTTGATGCACTGTTTGAAAAAATGCCTCAGATAGAGGCAGACAGAGCCGTGCTTCTGACACAATCCTACAAGCAGACCGAGGGCGAACCGATAATAACCCGCAGAGCCAAGGCGTTCAAGCACATTTTGGAGAACATACCGATAACCATACGAGATAATGAATTGATCGTAGGTGCGGCAACCAGACAGCCACGAAGCTGCCAGGTGTTCCCTGAATACTCTTTTGAATGGCTTGAGGCGGAATTTGATACGGTCGATACAAGAGTTGCCGATCCATTTTACATCTCGGAGGAAACTAAAAAGGCTCTTTCCGAGGCTTATGCTTATTGGAAAGGAAAGACAACGAGTGAGCTTGCCACGGCATACATGTCCGATGAAGCGAAGATCGCCATTGAGCATGGAATGTTCACTCCCGGAAACTACTTCTACAACGGCATAGGTCATGTAACGGTAGATTACCCAAAGGTACTTAAAATAGGTTACGAGGGCATAATCAAGCAGACAAAGGACGAGCTTAGCAGAATAAAATGCGGAGATGCAGATTACGCAAAGAGAAAGCACTTTCTTGACGCGGTGGTCATGAGCTGTGAGGCAGCGATAGCGTACGCTGAAAGATATTCCGAGCTTGCCGCAAAAATGGCAAGGACCACATCGGATATTGACAGACGCCGTGAGCTTGAAAACATATCCGCAATATGCAGGAGCGTACCAAGGCACGGAGCGCAGAGCTTTTACGAGGCTTGTCAGTCCTTCTGGTTCGTGCAAATGCTTTTGCAGACCGAATCAAGCGGACACTCGATATCACCCGGACGATTTGACCAATATATGTATCCTTATTATAAGAAGGATCTGGATGCAGGAATTATTACTCGCGAGCAGGCGCAGGAGCTTATGGACTGCGTGTGGGTGAAGCTTAACGATCTCAACTAGGTTCGTGACGCTGATTCTGCAGAGGGCTTTGCGGGATATAGCCTTTTCCAAAACCTCATAGTCGGAGGTCAGGACAAGTATGGGCGCGATGCCACCAATGACCTGTCGTTCATGGCTATTACGGCAACCGAGCATGTATTCCTCCCCCAACCCTCCTTCTCGGTAAGAGTTTGGAACGGCTCTCCTCACGAATTTCTGATAAGAGCGGGTGAGCTTACACGCACGGGCATCGGCTTCCCTGCTTATTATAACGACGAGGTGATAATCCCCTCGCTCCAAAGCAGAGGACTTACACTTGAGGACGCGCGCGACTATAATATAATAGGATGCGTTGAGCCACAAAAGGCAGCAAAAACGGACGGTTGGCATGACGCGGCATTCTTTAATATGTGTCGTCCGCTCGAGCTTGTATTTTCAAGCGGAGTCGACAAGGGCGTTCAGCTAGGACCTAAAACGCAGAGCATTGAGGACATGACCTCTTACGAGGACTTTGAGGACGCGTACCGCGCGCAAATGAATTACTTTATCGAGCTTTTGGTAAACGCCGATAACGCAATAGACATAGCACACGCAGAGCGGTGTCCGCTTCCCTTCCAGTCCTGTATGGTGGACGATTGCATAGCTCGCGGAAGGAGTCTTCAGGAGGGCGGTGCCATCTACAACTTCACAGGACCGCAGGGCTTCGGCATTGCAAATGTAACGGACGCCATGTACGCGGTAAAGAAGCTTGTGTTTGACGAAAAGAAATACACGCTTGAATTCTGGAAGCAGGCGCTTGAAGCAAACTACGGCAAGGACATGGATCACTCCATGGCATCAAAGCTTACTCAAAAAATAGTATCCACCATAGCCCAATCGGGCAAGGAGTTCTCCGAGGACGACATAAAGGCAATTTACCTCACGGTAAAAACAAATTCCTCCTCGGACGAGCAAAAGAAAAAATATTCTCAATTACTTGAGGACATA
>JAGCJD010000017.1 GCA_017648425.1 Clostridia bacterium
GCCCGAGAAACTCTATTCGGCTATCCTTACTTGCCGCCTCCCTTATCTCGTCCTCTGAATCTCCTATTCCGCAGATAACAAGGCGGTAATTCTCATTCTCTATCTGCGAGAACGCATCAACAAGATTCATAATACCAAATTTTTTATGTAGCGTTCCCGTGTAAAGTATGGTCTTTATATCGTCCGCTCCCACAAAGTCAGGCTCTCTCTGCGGCTTTGTGGATATTCCCTCCATAACGCAGTACGGCACATTTATCTTCATGTAATCCGCCATCTGCTCGGTCAGAAGCACGAACGCGTCCACTGTGTCAAGCTGAGAGTACGCCTTGACCGACATAAAGCCCGAAAAGCACCTCAGCAAAAAGCTGCGCTTGCTTGAAAGATCCGACATGTTTGGCAGGTCTGCCACTACAGCGCACACCTTTAGAGTCGGATACCGTTTCTTCAGTCTTGACACCGCCGCCATAAGCTGAGCGCCAACTGTATATACAAACAAGGTTTTTGGTTCGTTATCCTCAGCACACCACTTTTTTAAGCGCTTATATATCACCTTTGGTTGGTGCCATTTTCTGAAAAGCTTTAAATTACAAAATCCAATGTTTGCGTGCCGTTCGCTATTCTCATCATTAAAATCAGACCCTCTGACAAAAAGGTCGGAATAGTACTGCGGAAAGCTTCCGATGGGAAGCACATTGAAAATTTTTATTTCTTGTTTTAAATTTGTCCTTAATCCGTTATATATATGCCACTGAAGCGCACTTGCCGCATCCTGCATATTTCTTTTTGATTTGAGCAATACCTCATCATACATGGACGGCGGTATCAGCGTTGTCAAAAAAGCATATTTCATTTAATTATTCTCCATTTTTGAGATATACTCATCATATGACAGTAATTTGCGATATCCGTCTATGCCGTATTTCATCCATTTTATTTTTTTCGAGCAAGAGAGCTCGCTCATTTTTCTGGTCCGCCAAGCAAAATAGAGCATCCACAAATGAATATTCTTAGAATGCGTGGCGCAATAAAACGCGCCCTTTCCATAGAAAAATTTTTCATTGTATCCTGTAAACCAAGTAGATTCTTCAAACGAGACCGTTCCAATGGTCTCCTTGGAAACATAAAAGGTAAGTCCTTTTTTCTTTGCGTCATTCAGCCACATGCTGTCCTCGCCTGACGGGAATATACATCCGCCGCCGAAAAGCGTTGTAAACCAAATATTTGCCTTTTTTACACTGCTTGATCTTATTGCAACTCTAAAGGTCGCCCACGGCATTCTTTCAAATCTACCGTGCTTACGTGTCTTTGGATATGCGCGTTGACGCCGTTGCGCTGAATCAGTATCAAAATGAAATATTATCACATCAGCATCAGGATGCGCGTCAAATTCGGAGAGCACTATCTGTTCGACATTATCGCGGTAGATCACATCATCATCAGCGAAAAGACAAATTTCTCCTGTTGCATATGTAAGAGCAAGATTTCGATTTACACCTACGCCACGAGTCTGCGTTGATATCATCCTTGCCTTATGTCCATCAAATTCCTTTTCATCATACGAGGTAACATCACACTGATTTGCAAAAACAACGTCCGAATGGATATTCATTTGTTCTGTTTTTGAAAAATCTTTCTGGTGCATAGTAACACATAAAATTTCAAATCTACTCATATGCTCTTTAAATACTCTCTATAATCCCTTTCAGTATCATATATCATCGCATGAACAGCCGCCTTCTGTTGCTCCTTGCTTGGAAGCTTCATATAATCTCCGTACCTGTATTCCAGATACTCCTTTATTTTTTCAGAGCCAAGCAAAACCGTATCTTCAAACGGAATGTCAACGGCAGAAGCAAAAAATTCTTCGTCAAAAAGTCCGTTCTTAAATCTCGCAGGCGTTATCCAATAACAGTATTTGAAGCTTTCCGTCATGCTATCGTATTTGTATATGGCCTTGTATGCCATTTTAGCCATAAGCTTACAAGGTAAGATCTTCAAGCTTTTCAATACGAGCGCCTGACTACGCGTCTTAGGCTTCCAATTTCTCTGTGACAGACCGTAAAGCGTTACGAATTTTGAATAGTAGTATATCTTCTTTTGCAAAAATTTCGAGTCTGGTACTTTATGAAGTATCATAATGTCAACATATATTCCGTGGTGCATTTCTTTAAAATCTTTAAAATGCTCCTCTATAAATGTCGTTCCATTCATACGGATCTTTGCATATTCCAAATATTTCCGAGTGGTTCGCCATTCCTGCAAAACAAACTTATCGCTTTCCTGTTTATTGAACACCGCTTTGAATCTTTCATATTCAGCAGGAGTCATAAAAATATCAAGATCATCATCCCATGGAATAAAACCGCCGTGTCGGACAGCGCCCAGTGCTGTTCCGCCCATGATATAATAAGTTATTCCATTTTCACGACACAAGCGGTCTATGTACTTCATTGTTTCAAGGATCTTTTCTTGAACGTCTCTGACTGTATTTGACACAACGATTCTCCAAGCTTATATTTTTTTCGCAAGATAATAATACCTTGACAATATCTTTTTTATAAATGGTATTTTGGATACCAGCTTAACGGTCTTTTTCACAATTTTGAAAAAAGCAACACGCAATACATACAAAACTCTTGATTTCATCCATCTGTGGGGATGCGTGCTGATAATACAATTTCCATCGGACAACACCTCAAAAAGAGCATCAAGTCCCTTGTATGGAATATTTTTATCATCACTGTCTACTATATCATTGTTTAAAGGGTCATATATCAACTTGAAATGATGTCCCGCATCTGAATAATATGCATACTCCGTTTGGCGCAGCTCCTTAAAATTCACCATAATATCACTGATAAAGGGATATTGCTGTCTGACGCTATCACTTCTGAAAAAATCACGGTTGGAGGTGTAGCCTATGCGATTTATTATCGGATTTCCGTGCTGACACACGGTAATGATATCAAATCCGTTATCAGCAAATTTATTTCTGTTTTTTTCAAACTCTTTAGCTGCCAGCTCAAGATCTCCGCCGCAGCTGTCCATAACATCGTGATGATATGAGACCTCGTGCCCCATTTCTTGAATTTCTCTGAGCATACTGACATTTCGTTCATTGTCAAGGAGATACGCCTGAACATAAAATGAACCCTTGTGTCCGTATTTGTTTTCTATTCGGGCAAGAACAAGAGCTTTTGAAACATCTGTTTCCACATCATGCTTCAACACCAGATACTTTTCTGTGCTTTTGTTTACACTCATAGCAGGTATGCTATGAATGTTGTTATCTGCAAGGCTTTTACAAAACCTCTCCCATTCAGTATAGACGAATACCATTATTTATTCAATCGCTCCCTAAGTATTGAAGATGATATGCCATCGGTATGGTCAAGATACACCACTTCACATCCTATATGGGCAAACTGTCTTTCGTATTCGAGCCATGTAGGCGTACCCTTCCAATCCGATCCTACAAAGACCGCATCGGCCTTCAGCTCCTTAACCGCTGAAAGCTTATTCATATCGCTTTGTAAAACGACCTTGTCAACATATTTTATGGATTCAACTATCTCAACACGCTCTGCTTGGCAAATTATAGGCAGCTTGTTTTTTCGTTGCTCACACAAGCTGTCAGTGGTTACTCCCACAATAAGGTATTCACACTGCTCCTTGGCTCTTTTCAGTATGTTCAGATGTCCGATATGGAACATATCAAAAACGCCTGTGGTATAACCTATCTTGTATTTTTTATCCGACATATCATTACACCTTTTTTCTTGCAAACTTTTTGAATACAACGCCACGAAGCTTATTCGGTAAAAGCACCTGCACTATAAATCGTTTCGTAACATTGGATGCGTATGTAGATCTATTTATTATCTTTTTCTCCAGCATGAATTTCTGCAATCTTGCTTCGCTCTGGAAGTATCTTTTTCCGCCTCTGCGTCTGTACATATCTTCTCCGACTCTGACATTTACAAGCGTATCGGAAATGTTGAAAAATTTCATGTCCGCAAGAGCCATTCTGAGCCACAGATAATAATCCTCATCACAGTACCAATCAATGTATCCGCCTACATTTTCAACAGATGCTTTTTTGAACATAACAGTCATTTGGTTCATTGGACATCTTTTTTTCATATAGTCCTTTATGTCACTGTCACTCGCAGGTACTTCACGCTTAGCAACGATATTGTCCGCAGAACATATGAATTCTGAAATATTTCCGCCTACGATATCAAGCTCAGCATCCTTCTCAAAAGCAGCAAGCTGCTTTTCAAATCTGTCCGAAACGCTTATATCGTCCGCATCCATAAGCGCTACAAGCTCGTTTGTACACGCCGACAGTCCCGCTCTACGGGCATTGCCGTGACCTTGGTTTTCTTTAAACCGTATTATGTTGAATATACTGTTCGCTTCGTATTTTTTTATCACCGCATCCGTTTCATTCGGAACGGGACCATCAACGACTAGAACCACCTCGGTCGGCGGTACTGTTTGATCTAATATACTTTCCACAGCGGTTTCAAACCAATTTGGATCATCTCCGCCGTACACACACATCGAAACAGAAAATTTCACATTTTGCATAATTCTAACATTTCTTTCGCTTTCTCTTGCTTTTCATCGTATGTAATTTTATCTATTCTACCCTCTTGCATGAGCCAATCGCCAAAGTCGATA
>JAGCJD010000243.1 GCA_017648425.1 Clostridia bacterium
AAAGCCCGTTCCAATAAACACACGCTATTTCAAAAATCCAAAAAGAGATATGGCTATATCAGCGCTTGCAGGTCCTGTTTCCAATCTACTTCTGGCATTTATATTTGCCGTTCTGCTAAGACTTCAGATCCAATTCTTCGGAATTTCAATGGACACGGGAAACGCCATGTATTGGCTGTACAACTTTTTCTACATTGGAATAAGACTTAATATCGTGCTTGCGGTATTCAACCTGATTCCCGTTCCGCCACTTGACGGATCGAGAATATTCCTTGTTCTGCTTCCCACTGATACCTACTTCAAAATAATGCGCTATGAAAGATACATTTCAATCGCGCTTATGATAGCTCTTTTCTTTGGATTTCTCGACACTCCAATAAATTTTGTAACTAATCTGTTTATGAGGCTCATAGTCTGGGCTGCATTTTAAAAAATGTGAGGAACAAATGGACAGCATAACCTATCGTCTTGATCAATTTGAGGGTCCTCTCGACCTTCTGTTGACGCTTATACAAAAGAATAAGGTAAGCATAACTGACATTCCCATATCGCTCATATGCGACCAATATATGGAATATATAACGGAAGCGCAAAGGCTTGATATGGATATTGCCTCTGAGTTTATAGTTATGGCGAGCGAGCTTATGCTGATAAAAAGCAAAATGCTGCTTCCAAGAGATGAGGAGGACGCTGAGGACCCGAGAGCAACACTTACTGACGCCCTCTTGCGCTATCAGCAGGCAAAGGAAGCAAGTGCAAAGCTTGCTCCGCTTTACGCGTATTACAGCGGTCGAATGGTAAAGGATACCGATGAGATCTCGGTAGACAAAACATATGTTCACGATCAGGATGTCACTTCTCTTTGCGCTGCTATAAGAAGGATAATAGCTTATAACAACGCGCTTGAAAAGGCGGCTACCACGACCTTTACTCCAATGATAAGCAAGCCCATGATACCCGTTGAGATAAAAATAGTTTCAATTCTTAAAACAATTGAGAGCAAAGGAATTGCAACGCTTGACGACTTGATTTCGGGCGAGGTCACGCTACCCGATCTTATCGCCTCATTCCTCGGAGTGCTTGAACTTATCAAGATACGAAAGCTTCTCGTTTCCGATGATATTGAGAACACCGAAAACGCGCTTCTCGGCGCTTCGACAAGATTTATTCTTAATACAGATAATTCCACGCTTGGTGAAAGCGAATATGATATAGAAGGCTTAGGTGCTGAAAATGAATGAACAATTAGAAGAGCTTAAAAGCGTAGAGGGCGCTATTGAAGCAATACTTTACGCCGCAGGTTACCCTGTAAAATACGAAAAGATAGCAGAGGTGCTCGGGCTTGATGTAAGAAACACGAAAAAGCTTATTGAACACATGGCGGGAGAATTCAATTCCGAAAAATCAAAAAGGGGTATCAACCTCTTGTGCTTTGAGGATACTTGTCAATTCTGCACAAAGGAGCAGTATGCTCCGTACATACGCGAGGCGCTCGGAATTCGCCGTGGCGGAAACCTCTCGGCTTCCTCAATGGAGGTCCTTGCTATCGTAGCTTACAATCAGCCTATAACGAGAACATTTGTCGATCAAGTGCGCGGAGTTGACAGTTCTTACGCCATGAACTCACTTATTGACAAGGGGCTTATCGAGGCTTGCGGAAGACTTGACGCGCCGGGACGCCCAATGCTTTATGTTACCACCGAAAAGTTTTTGCGTGTATTTGGACTTTTGTCGCTCGCAGAGCTTCCCGCAACAGAAACCGTGCTTCCTCCCAAGGAGGATACCCCGATAATCACAGACACCGATGACACGGACGAAAACGCAGGTGTTACCTCCGTTGAGGAGCTTGAATAAAAGCCTTTTTGTGGCTCTATAATCAAAAAAAGGAGGATAAAAATGACGGCTCTCATTGTAATCGGTTGTATCTTGCTGTTTTTGTTTATGCTCCTTTGGCTAAAAGCAACGATTTGTATAGAGTATAACGGAGAGCTTGCTCTTTTTGTAAAAGTTCTGTTTATCAAAATAAGGATATTGCCAAAAAAGAAAAAGGCAGGTCCTCATTCCATGAGCGCAAAAAAAGCTGAGAAAATAAAACGCAAGCTTGAAAAGAAAGCAGAAAAGAAAAGGCAAAAGGCTATTGAAAAAAAACAGAAAAAGCAAGAAAAAAAGCATCTTTTGGAAAAATACCCTCAAAAAAAGAAAAGCGTTTCCGAAATAATCGACATCATAAAAATGGCAACGGATATTGCCAAGACAGTAATAAAAGCATTTTTCCGACACTTAAAAATAAAGGTAGCCCGTCTTCATGTAAATATAGCAACGGGAGATGCAGCAACGACCGCGATCGCATACGGCGCTGTGTCCGAGGCAGCCTTCTACCTGTATCAGGCGCTCGAACCTCTTGACGGAGTATCGCTCCCCAAGCAAAAGAATTTCAGCATAAACGCAGATTACCTTTCCGAGGAATCGAGCATTGATGTAAAGATAGCGTTCTCCATACGAGTATGGCAGACACTTCACATAGCCTTCAAGGCACTTTTTAGGCTCATTCCCTATCTCGTAAAAAATCAAGCAAAAAAACAAAAAACAAATAATAATATATAATGAAAGGAAATCATTATGGCAACAGAAAACAAAATTCCGGAAATAATCAGATCGTCAATGGAGAACATTCGCTCTATGTTTGATGCAAACAAGGTAGTCGGAGATCCCATAACCACCCCTCAGGGTACGACTATAATCCCGATATCAAAAATATCCATGGGTATTGCCGCAAGCGGATTTGACTACAACCCCAAAAAGGAGGCTCAGCCCCGCCCCCAGAACTTTGGTGGAGGCGGCGGAACAGGTCTGTCCGTTCATCCGATAGGATTTCTCATAATCGATGCTGACGGAGATGTTGAGTTTATAAATGTATCTCAAAAGGGCAAGCCCGATCCCGTTGACCAGATAGCAGATCTCGTGGAAAGAACTCCCGATATAATTGCCAAGGTAAAGGATATATTCACAAAGGACAAGGACGCTCAGGTCTAAGTCGGTAATCAAGCACGCTTTGTTCTCATATATTGATATTACCAATATATAAGCAAAGGGGTTTACCATGTCCTTTAAATCAAGAGCCTGTGTTTTTATACTGTCACTCGTTTTGATATTTTCATTCGTTACGCCGCCGCTTGATATAAGCGCGCAAATGAGCGTGTCCGCGCATAGCGCTATACTTATGGACGCTGACAGCGGAATGGTAATGCTTGAAAAAAACGCGCATAATCGCATGGGCATGGCAAGCACAACAAAAATAATGACTGCGCTTACAGTGCTAAGGCTTTGTGATGTAAGCAAGACAGTAAGCATACCGCGCGAGGCTATACAAACAGAGGGCTCTTCGGTCTATTTGTGCGAGGGCGAGCAAATGACGATAGAGCAGCTTCTCTACGCCCTTTTGCTTGCGTCTGCAAACGATGCGGCGGTAGCTCTTGCCGTAACAGTATGCGGAAGCGTGGAAAGATTCGCAGACCAAATGAACGCCTATGCCGAGGAGCTGGGACTTTCAGATACGCATTTTACAAACCCTCACGGGCTTGCCGAGGACGATCACTATACCACAGCTTACGACCTGGCAATAATTTCAAAAAAAGCGCTTGAAAGCGAACTGCTCAGAGGAATATTTTCTACCTACAAGCATGAGATACCATTTAACGGCGAGCCAAACAAAAGACTTGTTGTAAATCATAACAAGCTGTTACGCTCATATGACGGCGCGATAGGAATAAAAACGGGCTTTACAAAAAGCACGGGCAGATGTCTTGTCAGCGCGGCAGAGCGAGAGGGACTCACACTTATATGTGTGACCTTGAATGCGCCTGACGATTGGCGCGACCACTCGTCAATGCTTAACTACGGCTTTGAGAATTACACCCGATGCGTGTTTGCCAACGCAGGAGAATTTTTCTACTCTGTCCCCGTAACAGGAGCAGATTGCGAGAGCGTGACGCTAACAAATGCCAAGCCCCTTGCTCTTACCATTCGTAAGGGAGATGAAGAAAATGTCGCCTGTACTGTTTATTCCTCTTACAGATTTGTATATGCAAGCGTTAACAAGGGGACTGTATACGCAAGCGTTTCTTTCGAATATAAGGGAGCTTATGCCGTTTCC
>JAGCJD010000244.1 GCA_017648425.1 Clostridia bacterium
AAGCTTTATTGAAAGAACTACTACAAGCCAAATAGTTAAATAAGCTACAATAAAACAAAGAGTGTATATAAGCAAAACCTTTACGCTGAATTCCAGCCATGAGTTAAGAATATATCCCAGCGTATAAACTATATAAATAGTTATGAAATTAAATAGCATTGATTTTGGCACAGACCAGCTTTCAATTTCATTGAACACGCTTGCTCCTGCGTGAACAAACGCGATAAGATAAGTCGTTAAAATTCCAAAGAAAATATCTTTTCCGTTGACACTGAAATTCTCAATTGAACAATAAAGAATAAGATAAACTATTCCAAGAATGATAGGACCGAAGCCACCAAAAGTAAGACCTCTTATAAAAAACGATTTTATATATCTATTCATTTTTTAATACCCAACCTTTCCTTTACAAATTTCATTTGTCTGCGAGAAACATAATCCTTGTAACCGCTTTTCATTACAACAAGCAGACTGCCTGAAAACGACACCTCAAAACGCTCTATCTTTTTAATGTTAACAATACACGATTGATTTATCTTTATAAAATCATCATTAAGTATGCCTTCTATTGTATAAAGCCGTTGCTTTAACAAATAACGCTTATTATTTATACCCGCAAAAAGCTTATTGTCTTCGATAAAGAAGCACTCTATATCATTGGCATCTAACAAACGAAAGCTGTTGTTATCCTCATAACCAATCAGCTCATTTGAAGCGCCGGATACAATCTTTTCGATCTTATCTACTTTTTGGGTTCGCTCACGAGCGTAAATAAGCACAATCTCGTCATCAATATCGGGATCAATTATGGTTTTATACTTCATAAAGCACCTCCTTGTCGCTTCTATTTTACAATAAAGCTACAAGTATTTCAATAAGGTTTTTATATTCGGTGATTTTTTTATAATATTCGGCACGAAAAAATTATTGAATTATTCCTCCGCCAATCACCATATCACCGTCATAGAGAACAAGCGATTGACCTGATGCGATAGCTCGTTGAGGAATGTCAAATTTTACAGATAGAGTATCGCTGTCAATTTGCTTTACTGTTGCAATGGCAGGTGTATGTCTGTATCGTATTTTAGCCAAAAGACGAGCCTCGCGCTCCAATGTGCCATTAATAAATAAATTTATTGATTTTGCTGTTAGTGTATCACCGTAAAGCTGTTCATCAGAACACAGCGTGACAGTGTTCTTCAAAGCGTCTTTTTTACCAACGAACATAGGAACGCCAAAAGCAACTCCAAGTCCTTTCCTTTGCCCGATTGTATAATTTATTATGCCTTTATGCTTTCCAATAACATGGCCGTTTATATCAATAAAATCACCATCTTGAAAGGTACAATTGCTATTACAGCGTATGAATTCGGCATAATCGCCATTATTTATAAAACAAATATCTTGACTGTCCTTCTTCTTTGCGTTAACAAATCCGTTTTGTTCGGCGAGAGCGCGTATTTCCTGCTTTGTATAATCCCCCAACGGAAGCATGAGAAAGGGAAGTATTTCCTTGCTTATTCCCCAAAGAAAGTACGATTGATCCTTTTGTTCGTCCTTGGCTTTTTTTATAAAATATTCTCCGTTTGTGTCACATAATATTCGCGCATAGTGTCCTGTAGCGAGGTGAGAATACCCAAGAGCCTTGGTATCCTCCCAAAGCTTACCGAATTTTATTGTTTTGTTACACACAACACAAGGGTTAGGAGTGTTTCCGTTCCTGTAATCATTCAAAAACGAATTTATAACCTTTTCTTTGAAAGTGTCATAATAGCTTACTATATGGTGCGATATGCTCAAATCATCTGCTATCCTTTTTGCGTCTGCACAGCTTTTATCGGTATCAACATCACTCGCTATAAGCTTCATAGTTATTCCCGCAACATCAAGCCCCTGATTTTTTAATATCAAGGCGGTTGCGGCGCTATCGACACCGCCGCTCATGGCTACAAGTACTTTTTTCATATATCCCAATCCCTGCTTGTAAGCTTTCCCTGAACTATCATATTTTCAAATCCTTTTTGGCGTATTATTTCATAAACAGCGATAGCAACGGAGTTTGAAAGATTGAGCGAGCGGATAGTGTAACGCATCGGAATGCGTACGCAATAATCTTTGTTATCAAAAAGAATATCCTCGGGCAACCCTTTTGTTTCCTTGCCAAACATAATAAATACATTATCGGGATACTCTACCTCTGTGTAGCTGTTAAGTGATTTTGTCGAAAAATAATAGGTGTTTCCGATAGCATCGGGGCGTTTTTCCAAAAAATCAGAATAGTTGTCATAATAAGTAATATCAAGCTTGTCCCAATAATCAAGTCCTGCGCGTTTGAGTTTTCTATTATCAATCTCAAAGCCCATGGGCCTTATAATATGGAGGGAAGCGCCCGTAGCGGCGCAAGTTCTTGCTATATTTCCCGTGTTTTGCGGAATTTCGGGCTCGTGCAATACAATGTTGATTTTATACATAATCTGTCCTTGGTGTTTATTTAGTATTATTATATTATTTTTTGAGGTTTTTTTCAAGTATAAAGAAAAAAATTTACAAAGATAAGTGCAAGTTATAAGATATAGTACTTGAAAAAACATAATAAATGTTGTATAATAAAATGAATATTTGTTTGGAGGTCATAATGGGACTTTTTAATAAAATTTTGGGAACTTACAGTGAAAGGCAATTAAAAAAGCTTGAAAAATTTGTAGATTATATTGAGTCATTGGCACCAAAGTATGCTGAAATGACGAATGAGGAGCTTTCTGCAACTACTGTCGTATTAAAGCAACGACTTGCTGACGGTGAAACTCTTGAAGATATAATGGCTGACGCTTTTGCGGCAATTAGAGAAGCTGATGACAGAATACTTGGAAAAAGGCCTTTCCGCGTTCAGATAATTGGCGCTATTATTCTCCATCAGGGAAGAATAGCGGAAATGAAGACAGGTGAGGGAAAAACCTTGGTTGCAACTATGCCTGCATATTTGAATGCGCTTAGCGGTAATGGAGTTCATGTTGTAACAGTAAACGACTATCTTGCAAGGCGCGACAGCGAAGAGATGGGCAGAGTTTATGAATTTATGGGATTAAAGACGGGACTTGTCGTTCATGGACTTACTCCCGATGAGAAAAAGCAAGCGTATCTCGCAGATATAACTTACGGAACAAACAATGAGTTTGGCTTTGATTATCTGCGTGATAATATGGTCGTTTACAAGGAAAGAATGGTTCAAAGAGGACACAACTTTGCTATTGTTGACGAGGTTGACTCAATACTGATAGATGAGGCAAGAACTCCGCTTATTATTTCAGGAGCCGGGGAAAAATCGACTGATATGTACGACAGAGCGGACGCTTTTGCAAGAAAGCTTCGTAAATTCGTGATCAAGGAGATGGATTCCAAGGAAAGCTATGACGAGATCGATGCGGACTATATAGTTGACGAAAAAGCAAATAATGCTATCCTTACACCAAGCGGTGCTGAAAAGGCAGAGGCGTTCTTTGGTATAACTAATCTTTCTGATTCTGAAAACTCGGAGATTTCACATCATATCAATCAGGCTATCCGGGCGCACGGAGTTATGAAGCGTGATGTTGATTATGTTGTAAATGATCAAGGCGTAATGATAGTTGACGCCTTTACAGGACGACTTATGCCTGGACGCCGATATTCCAATGGCTTGCATCAGGCTATCGAAGCAAAGGAAGGCGTTAAAATAGAAAAGGAAAATAAGACGCTTGCTACAATTACATTCCAGAACTATTTCAGAA
>JAGCJD010000245.1 GCA_017648425.1 Clostridia bacterium
ATACGCTTGTGCTCGATGAGCCGACAAACCATTTGGATATTGACTCGCGAGAGGCGCTTGAAAAGGCAATTGAGGAGTTTGACGGAACTGTTATTGCTGTGTCGCACGACAGATATTTTCTTGGAAAGCTTGCAACGCGCTTGCTTGACCTTGGAGATGTGGCTGTTGATATAAGCGTTCACAAGGTAGGAGAGGGATACGAGGAGCTTTTGCGTGACAGGCAGAGGCGAGCGCAGTTGACTTCCGCGGTAATCGTTGAAGGCGCTACTATCGGCGCGCCACCAACTCAAAAGGACATTTATCTCCAAAATAAAAAGGATGCGTCTGAGGCAAGAAAGCTTCAAAACAAGATAAAAAGGCTCAGCGCGGAGGCTGAGCGGATAGAGGCGGAGCTTGATGCTATTTCCAAGGAAATGTCGGGAGAGGCTATGTACGATTATGTAAGGCTTTCGGAGCTTGACGCCAAAAAGAATTCGCTTGAAGAAAGATTACTTGAAATATACGAGGAGATAGAAATATGAAAATAGGAATTATAGGAGCTATGAGCGTTGAGGTCGATGCGCTCGTCAGTCATCTTGACGGAGTAAACAAGAGAACTGTCAGCGGAATTGATTTTTATGAGGGCAAGCTTTACGGAAGGGACGCCGTTGTGGCAAGATGCGGTATAGGAAAGGTATTTGCCGCTATATGCGCTCAGACAATGATATTGAGCTTTGGAGTTACGCATATTATAAACACGGGAGTTGCGGGAACACTTACTGATAGGCTTGATCTGCTTGATGTAGCTATTGCGAATGGTGTCGTTCAGCACGACATGGACACCTCGCCGATAGGTGATCCCGTGGGGCTTATCTCTGGTATAAATAAGGTAGTGCTTCCAACATCTGAAAAAATGGGTATGATAGCCGAGCAGGCGGCAAGGGAGCTTGGATTTAACGCCGTAAGGGGAATAGTTGCTTCGGGCGACCAATTCATAAGCTGCGCTGAAAGAAAGGATTTTATAGTAAAGAATTTTTCTGCCGTTTGCTGTGAGATGGAGGGAGCTTCCATTGGTCATGTTTGTTATGTGAATGGTGTGGAATGCCTTATAGTTCGCGCTATCTCGGACAGCGCTACGGGAGAGGCGAAAATGGAATACCCCGAGCTTGTCGGCAAGGCTGCCACTCGTTCGCAGAGAATGATAGAAAAGATATTTGCGCTTTTATGAGGTGGATTTGATATGGAGCCCAGAGATTATACGGTTATAAAGATCGAGGGAGAATATGCAACTCTCAGAGATGATGCTTCGGGTGACGAGCTTTTTATTGCCATGGCTCTTTTGCCCCTTTCGACAGATGTAGGCACTCGCCTGCATTACGAGATGCTTGAATATACGGTTATAAAGTAATAAAAAATGACAGAGATTTACTCTGTCATTTTTTCGTTATCCTAAAAGAACATCGGTCACGAGCATAAGGCAAAAGCCTACGAGCAGGGCGTATGTCGCGCCCTTTTCGTGCCCGTGCGCGTGAGTTTCGGGGATCATTTCGTCACTTATTACATACAGCATAGTTCCTCCCGCAAACGCAAGGGCGAACGGAAGTATTGCGGTAGATACATTGACGGCAAGATAACCTATCAGTGTGCCGACTATTTCCACAACACCCGTGAGGGCGGCGAGCACAAATGTCCTTGTCGGCTTTACGCCCGCGGCGAGCAGGGGAGCGATTATCACCATTCCCTCGGGAATGTTTTGGAGCGCTATTCCGCCTGCTATGAGCAGCGCTTGTGTCGTATCTCCCGAGCCAAATCCAACGCCTGCCGCAATACCCTCGGGAAGATTATGTATTGCTATGGCGGTGACGAACAGAAGCACCTTGTTTATGTCTGCGTTGTTGTGCTGCTCTATGTCTGTTCCCACGGTCTTGTGAAGGTGGGGGACAAGTCTGTCGATAAGGCTGAGCACGATAGCTCCCGCAAAAATTCCCACAACGGTCGTTATAAATCCGTATTTTCCGCCGTATTCAAGAGATGGGATTATAAGCCCGAGCACAGCCGCCGCAAGCATTACTCCCGCGGCAAACGACAAAACTATGTCGGAAAATTTATGAGATGCTTTTTTGAATATAAATCCTATCAGCGCTCCGATTATTGTAGCACCGCCTACACCGAGCGCCGTAAGCAACACAAGCTTCATTTTTTACTCCTTTTGCAAAATGCTCCGCGTTTTTCGCGGAGCATTCTTGGTTTTATGATTTATGCTTCCTCGCTGAAGCTATCCTTGCCTGCTCCGCAGAGGGGGCATTCAAAATCCTCGGGAAGCTCCTCAAATTTAGTTCCGGGCGCTATTCCGTTTTCAGGATCGCCAGCCGCTTCGTCATATACCCAGCCGCATAAATCGCATACATATTTTTTCATTGTTAATTCTCCTTATTATTTTTATTTTTTATTTTATTGGTTCAAAATCGGCAACGCCGTGCTTGCACAACGGGCAGATAAAGTCCTCGGGAAGCTCCTCTCCCTCGTAAACATATCCGCATACCTTGCATACATATCCCTTTTTGCCCTCGACCTCGGGTTTGGGCTTTACATTGTTTTGATAGTATGTGTATGTCATGGTTTCCTTATCCGAAATGACTCTTGCTTCTGTTATGGAGCAGATAAACATTCCGTGTGTGTCAAGGTCTATATACTGCTCCACTTTGAGCGACATGAAAGAGTTGATATATCTTGGGAGGAACACGAGCCCGTTATCCGAACGCAAAGGCGAGCAGTTTGCAAACTTATCCGTATTTCTTCCGCTTACAAAGCCGAATGCCTCAAACACGCTGAAGGGGGCGTCAACCGACAGACAGTTCACATTCATTTTGCCTGTTTGCTTGATTATATGGTGAGAATAGTTTTCCTTATTTATAGTTACCGCTATTCTGTTGGGAGTGTTCGTTACCTGAGTTATCGTATTTACTATAAGTCCGTTGTCCTTTTTGCCATCATTTGATGTGACGACATAAAGTCCGTATCCTATATTGAACAGCGCGGAAAGGTCGTTCTTGTTTGCCGTTTCACTCTGCTGAGCAAG
>JAGCJD010000246.1 GCA_017648425.1 Clostridia bacterium
ATACAACAAGGCGCTCAGCGCAACTGATGTAGCAGCTTTGGTAGCTGAAATAAATAATTCTGCTCCTGTTGATTCTGTTGACCCCGGTGACTTTACATTCGGTGGCGGAAGTGACGACACAACAACTGCAGCAGGTGGTGACACAACAACTGCAGCAGGTGGTAACGATACCACCGCAGCAGCAGACGATACTGCCGCAGCAGCTGAGGAAGAAAAGAGCGGATGCGGAGCAACTATACTCGGTATGGCATTTGTTCCCGCAGCAGTAGCAGTAGGCGCAGCAGTTGTAAGCCGCAAGAAAAAGGACTAATTAAAAATTTTACAGAAAAAGAGTAAACTAAAGTGGTAGATCTTCAAAGAAACATAGAACTTGGAAAAAATTTAAAGAGCAGATTACATGAAAATCTCGTTGGTAGCCATATTTCTATGACCGACTCAATAGTGTCCGAGGTAATGGGCTGTATCGGTTTTGACTTTATCTGGATAGACAGTGAGCATTCCGAAAACAATTATACCTCGCTCCGCAACCACATAACTGCAGTTAACGCAGGTGGAACAGCGGCTATTGTAAGAGTTGCAAGAAACGACTACAACCATATGAAGAGAATACTTGAAATGGGACCTCAAGGAATTGTAGTTCCCATGGTAAATACCGCTGAGGAAGCGGAGAATGCAATGAAATATTGCACATATCCGCCTTATGGCGTAAGGGGCTTCGGCCCCTTGCGCGCCGTGAATTACGGTCTTAACGATATGGATGATTACATAGCTAATGGCGACAAGGCATTTACTAGATTTATCCAATTAGAAACCGACACGGCAGTAAAGAGTCTGCCCGAAATGATCAAAAACCCCTATATTGATGGATATATCTTTGGACCGTGCGATCTCTCGGGATCGATAGGGGAGCTCGGTAAGATATACGGCGAGAACACGCAGAGATATATCAGAGAAGCAATTGCGATACTCAAAGCGGCTGGAAAGCCCATTGGAGTATCTCTTGGCACGACCGATCCCAAGCAGATAGCCTTCTGGCATGACCTTGGAATCAATATCATTTCAACGGGGACCGATTACGATTACATTATGCAGAATGCAAGACAAAATCTGATCAATGTAAAGACCAAGGTCTTTAAGTGAAAGGAATCCGCAAAATGAAAAAGCTAATCAGAATAATAACTCTCTTGCTCGCTCTGCTCATGGTGCTTTCATCCTGCACTAGGAGAGAAACGACAGAGGAAGATACGGGCACTATCGTCAGTGACGAGATAATCCCGCCCGCTGAGGACGATCCCTTGAAGGAAAAAATAGATTTTCTTGAGGGATATGTAAAGTTTCAGTCCAAAAAGGGAACACAGGCAGCTCCTTGCTTTGACATTCAGCAAATGTATGTAAGAACTGTGCTTGGCAAGGCTCACGCTCACGAAATGATGAAGGAGCTTGCTGACGCAGGTTATACGAGAGCGTATATTACAGTCCCAGGTGACGGTCTTCCCGCATTCTCTGCAACAAGAGATAACGCGAATACTGCTAAGAGGGACGGTAGATATGCCGCTAATGTGGCAGCCTGCAAGGGCAACATAATGAAATTCTACAACGATGTTGCTCACGAGTACGGACTTAAAATGATAGCCGTTTATAAGCCGTATGAGGGTGGCGGCGGACTTAGTATCCCTGAGGGTGCTGTTGCAGACAACTGAGACTGGTACGAGGATACGATAGGCGGACGCCGTGTTTACTTAGACAACTTTGTTGAAAAGCATCCCGAAATGCGTCTTGTAAGACGCGATAATGGATATGTCGTTGATCCCAACAAGAATATCACCAAGCTTGAGGGCGTATTCGTTCTTGATACTATAAGGGATATGAACGGTGCGGTTCAAGGCTCGAACTACGCGGGTAACTTTACAGCGGTTACCGCTACGCAGATACAGAACGCGCTGAACACAGAAGGCGCTCATATCAAGCTTTATGTAAGTGAGGATAATCACACCTACGCCGAGTACACAGAGAATTATACAATTTCTTGGCAGGAAGATGTAAGAGATTATTACGATGCTAACGGTTTCCTTAAAATTGAGGATGCAAAGGTTTATGTAATGAATATTACGGGACTTAACATCACCCCCGATACTTATGTAGCGTTGGTAATTTCCGAGCATGTTAACAGACTGCTCCGTACAATTCCATACACCAATTTGAATTTTTACAGCGGTGACGAAAAGCTCACTACAAGTGTTACTCACTTTGTAAGAGATGTTTGGGGCATTGGCGGAAGCACTCCCCACAATATACTCTGGGGTTACGAAAGAGAGCCTCAGCATACTCAGGGACCGACCTTATATACAGAATGGACGGACAGCACGGGTGCTACCCGCAGAAGCCTATATGATATGTTTACCAAGTACGGCTTTGAGTTTGAGTATGCAGGAGCAGGTAACGGAGGCGAGGGCTGGTCAACCGCTAAGGTTTACGGAATGGCAGTAGGCAAGCCGCAGTATGTAGGCGGTGCTTTGTGCGAGGGATACGCCGAGGTAAGACAGCATTGGCTTGATTACACGATATATCTTCTTGACGATTGTAACTTTGACGGAATTGAGTACAGAATGCTTGGTCACTCAACATTCATAACCGACCCGATAAACTACGGCTACAATCAGCCTATCGTAGATAAGTACAAGGAGCTTTATGGCGTTGACATCAGCGATCCGAGTGTAACCATAACTGAGGAAATGTACATAAAGATCATGATAATCCGCGGAGATTTCTTTATGATGTTCCTTGATGAGGTAGAAAAGTACACTGAGGAGCACGACAAGTTCTTTGGAATGCACCTTATTGACGCGTACGCTGATACATCAAAGTATTACGAAAGCCTTAAACATACGGGAATGAACTCGCTTATCAGCCCGTACAGACCTAAGATAATTATTAACTGGAAGAAATGTATTGACATGTGTGATGAGGTCAGCCTCAAGGAATACACATGGAACAATTACAATGTACAGACCTGTATTGAAATAAAGCAATACGCATACCAGCAGGGTAAGCCCTGTTGGGTAAATGTAAGCCGAGTAATGGGCGAGCAGAATGTATCCTATGTAACAAAGGTCGATAACGACAAGTATATTGCCGGAATAATGTGGTATGAGCATCCCGGTGAAGCAGCCTTGGAGCAGATTTACGCTGTCCTTGGTTGGGCACAAGTGCCAATTGAATAGACCTGAAAATTCAGGTATGTATCCATTGGAGGATAAGAGATTATTCTCCAATGGATACCCAAAAACGAAATTTATATAGATAACTTAAATTTGCAAACAATAAGACTTTGTCTTTTGATATATAACCCGTAGTTAACGATGAGGTAACTCGAATGAAATATAAAAAAATATTATGTTTAGCGTTGACACTTGGTATGTCGATTGGTGTGCTTGGTGCGGTACGCACAAGCGCGGTAGATAATGCTGTATTATCGGATCATTTCATCATGCACTGGGACTTTGAGGGAGAAACGGAGCAAGAACGGCTTTCCAACAAAGCACCAAACGGAAGCCAAGCAGACTTGGAATACAGAACGACAGGTCTGTCAAGCATATCCAACGGAGTAGCTAATATAAGCAGTAAGTCCCATGAGCGACTTGCGTATCTTGCATTGGGTAATGAAGCACTTGACGAGTGTAATGAGGGATATACAGTCTTTTTAAGAGTAAAGGTTTCAAGCGAGGGCGGTTGGCCTTGGGTGTACAATCTTTTCTGGATAAAGGGCTCTGATGTGTCGTATGTAAGATATATAGTAGAGAACGCGGCTATTGAGGATAGCCCGTTGAGCATTCGTCCAAGATTAAACGGCCCGTGGGGTGATACCACAAACACAGCTCCTAATGAGCTGTGCTGGAAAATGGACGAATATGCAACTATTGCAGTAAGCGCAAGAGCTGAAAACGGCAAGTACATATACGACTTTTACAGTGGAAAAGACCTTGCTCGCCTTTCATTGGAAACAATTCCCGATCAGTATGTAGAGCTAATGAATTCAGCTGCTGAATTCGTTTTTCCGTCAGGTAAACAGATGGACGCACAGCCTGATCACGAAAAAGACACATCCTATGACGATATAAGAATTTACAACCGCGCGCTCACCGAAAAGGGAGTAAGAGCGGTCGTTGCCGAGATCGAGGGAACGACACCCGTTGAATATTCTGATGTAAAGGAGTTGTTTTACGCTAAGGCATCTGACTTTATGACAGAGGAAGAACAACCTAAGACAGAGGTAAGTACAGAGAGCGAGGCAACAACTACGGAAGCGACAGTTATTGAGATTGAGGTTGGCTGTGGCTCAGCACTGATTGGAATTGCGTTTGTACCTGCGATAGCAGCGGCAGGCGTGGCTGTAGGTAGCCGCAAAAAAAGAAAATAAAATTGTAGGATAGCCCCAAACGGTATTTTGCAAGTAATATAATTTTTTAAAAGGAAAGGTACGAATTATGAAACTCAAAAAGATCTTATGTATTGCATTGACGATTTTAATGATGTCTTCCACGCTCAGCCTTTTGTCGGTAAGCGCAGCGGACGGCCCTGCGGCAGCTCTTGAGGGTAACCTCATTATGCACTGGGACTTTGAAGGTGACACACTTGAAGAACAGCTCTCCAATAAGGCAGAGAACGGTGATGCTACCGACTCACTTGAATTCACAAATGCAAATAATTATTCAACTATTCAAGACGGCGTTGCAAACATAAGCGGTAAGTTTGACAATCAGCTCGTATTTACGGGCAACGGCACAAAGGGAGCAAAGCTTTCTGAGTGTGCAAATGAATATACCTTTTACGTAAGAAGCAAGGTTGCACAAAGCGGTGAATTTCAGGGTAGTGCATATCCTTACAGCCTTTTCTGGGTGCAGGGAACTAACGTACAGAAAGTAAGATGCATAGTACAGCAGCAGGCATCTTCCAGGGTAGGTCCCAGATATCCCTACTTTGTAAGAGACACATTAAACACAATGCCCGCAGACAC
>JAGCJD010000247.1 GCA_017648425.1 Clostridia bacterium
ACATTAAAAAACTTTGCGATTTTTTAATTTTTTTAGCTATCCAACAAATTTTACAAGATAAACAAAAATATTCTGTGCATTTTAACATACTGTTTTACATTTTTTTACATTTCTACTAAATATAGTGAAGCAATTTCTTTTGACCTATCAAAAACAAAACCGCTGTGCTTTTTAAAGTAATATTATGCAGCGGAATATTCCTCTCCAAAAGGAATATTACTGGAATATGACAAGCAGATATTCATAAAATTCATATCATTCCATTGAATATGACAAAAGGCATATTCGCAAGTTGCGAATATGCCTTGGTAAAAAATTACATTCAACCGAAATTTTATCTCAAAAAGCCGTTTACTATCTCCTCTTCAGCTTCCTTTTCGGTCAATCCGAGCGTCATAAGCTTTATAAGTTGTTCTCCCGCTATCTTACCGATAGCCGCCTCGTGAATAAGTGAAGCCTCTGGGTGATGCGCCAATATCTCGGGAATTGCAGAAACAGTAGCATCGTCCATTATTATAGCATCACACTCGGTGTGTCCCGTACATACCGCATTGCCTAAAATTCTTGAAATGAATTTTTGTGAGGATCTTCCCTTTGCAACAGATCTTGAAATAACATGCGTTCCCGCTCCGTCACCGCAAAGATCGACCTCAAATTCGGTTTCAGCGTACTGTTCTCCATGCGTCATTATCTTTTCGTGAACAATAAGAGTTGCATTTTTCATCACTTTTCCCGTAGTTACTCTTTTTGTTGAATCAATACCTTTTATCTGCGCTGTTTCCATTTCCATTCTTGAACCCTCAGCCAATTCAACATATGTCGTGGGGTTCATAAGGTTTTTTCCGTTTCCGTCGCCTTCGCCATAATGCTTTTCTATATACTTACATTTTGCATTTTTCGACAGATAAAACGAGTGTATTCCACTATGTTCGGACTCCTCAGAGCCACCATTGTGAATACCACAGCCTGCCACAATAGTGACATCACAATCCTCTCCTATGTGAAAATCGTTATAAACGAGCTCTTTGAGCCCCGTGCTTGAAAGGATAACGGGAATGTGTACGCTTTCATTCTTAGTTCCCGCCTTGATATAAATATCTATACCGGGCTTATCCTCCTTAGTAACTATTGATATATTCTCAGAGGAATTCTTTCCGTGGAGCTTGCCGTTTATTCTCAAAGAATACGCCCCCTCGGGTACTTCGTGTATTCCTGCGACCTGTTCTAGCAGATCTCTTTGTATCTTATCCATTTAACACCCTCCATTATTATAAGCTTTCAGTAAACTTGCAGCCCGCGCGAACATCCATAAGCTTGGGGAATACGCTCTCTCTGTCGCCGTATTCAACGACCTGTCCGTTAGCAAGAACTATTATCTTGTCCGCAATATTCAAGATGCGCTCCTGATGTGAGATTATCATTATAGTTCCCTGAGTACGCTCGTGCATTTTTTCAAACACCTTTATAAGGTTATTAAAGCTCCACAAGTCTATTCCCGCTTCAGGCTCATCAAACACAGAAAGAGCAGTTCCGCGCGCATTTATCATAGCAATTTCAATTCTTTTAAGCTCTCCGCCCGAAAGAGATGCGTTGACCTCGCGATTTATATAATCCTTCGCGCAAAGTCCCACCTCAGAAAGATAAGCGCAAGCCTCGGCAACGCTGGTTTTTTTACCTGCCGCCAACGATATAAGATATTGTACCGTAAGCCCCTTAAATCTGACAGGTTGCTGAAAAGCAAAGCTTATTCCCGATTTTGCTCTATCCGTTACAGACATATCAGTAATATCATTACCGTTAAAGTATATCCTGCCCTCCGTTGGTTGAATAATTCCCGCAACAAGCTTGGCAAGCGTTGATTTTCCGCTACCATTAGGGCCTGTTATCGCAACGAAGCGGTCGTTTATCTCCAAATTTATATCCTTTAATATTTGCTTATCAGCAACGCTGTAAGACACATTTTTTAACTCTAACATTCTTTTCTCCTTAAAGGCTAAACCCGCCATGACACAAATTGTTTTTGTGTCGTTTTTTGACATATATAAATATTATTTTAGCGAATTATACGCTATTTTGTATTATTTTTCATGACGATTTTTACACAACAAAAAAATCATTCCAAAAGCATTTCAAGCTCACTTTCATGTATTATTTGAACGACCAATGTAGGCTCGTACTGTCTTGCATCATTCGGGTGAACGGAAAGTTCTCGATAATACACCGTATCAAAGGTGTTCGAAAAATAAGGGGTAAGCTGAATTCTGTCCCAATCGCTCGTACACTCGATGACCACACACTCGTGAATACCCGATTGCTGTATGTTATCTCTAACTGTCTTTACCAGATTTTTTTCATTTTCCTTGACCTGATATTCCTCACTCATTTCATCAGATACCGATACAGTTCTGTTTTTTATCGTTTCCGAAAGGCCTGCAAGCTCCGCTATTCTTCTGCCGTCCGTTATTCTTGTATAAAAATCGACATCATCACGGTATATTCTATCAACCTCTCTGCCCGTTTCAGCCAAAAAGCGAGAAACTACCGTGTTGTATATACAATAAGCGCCGTAAGCGTTTATCGTGTTCTCCGTGTTGTTGTACATAACAACATTTTTGCTTTCTGATATCATTATTTGCGCTGGATTTATAAAATCATCAATTCCACATTCCGAGGCAAGACGCGTAATCTGAGAAAGCCTTGTATTCTCGCTCTGCTCACCAAGATACCACGGGACATTTTCAGAGCAAACAGATATAGAATCGGGGATCACCACCATCATATACCTGACGCCGTTACTTTCATAGCTTTCAGCTCTTTTGGAAATGGTCGACATTATCGTTTCAAGCTGCTCGTCACTGAATTGATTTGCGCCTATATAATCCCGCAATCTCTCGTATCCGTTTTCGGAATCTACCGCTTCAAACAGCCACTCGTCCTTTCCAATAAGAAGATCGCCCTCCTCTATATGACCAAATATCTTATAATCTACATATTTTACAAAATCCGAAAGGGCATTATCTGAATAAAAGCGAGCATTAAAGGAAGTTCCCTTCAAAGAACCCTCTTTCAGTGTCCCTCCAAGACCGATTATTACCGTAAATGTAAAAAGTATTCCTACAAAAAGAGTTACCAACAAAAAATCAAGTGCTTTTTTTCTTTTCATTCGCGCCTCCTACTTACAGTAAAACATACATAAACGGCTTATAGTTATATATTTCAAACTGGGGAAGGAAAAAGACCACAGTAAATACAAACATTATAAGCAACGCAACAACAGCGCCATAATCAAAGAATGTTCCCATTTTGCTGTTCATCTTAGAATGAGCGCGTTCAACAGCTCTTGAGCTTGGCAACAATGAAAGGGCAGCAACGATAATAACAAACAAATATTTAAGCCCCGAGAATGACATAAGCACCATATCTGTTTGATATTCCGCATTTTCAAAGGTTATTTCGTTAAGTTCACGCAACTGAGGGCTTCCAAGCATGGTAATAAAAACCCAAACAGCGCCAACAAGCATAACGGTCAAAAAGCCGAACACCGCTCTTGGTCCTATTCGCTTTTTTCTCTTCCCATCCAGTCCAAGTTTTAACGACGCAACAGAAAATACTATCAATGGTATTGAAAGCGCAAGCACGGCAAGCTCGCTCTTTATAAACAGCAGAACACATATACATGTCACGCATACGCGCAAAAACCACATATCCTTGTTCCCGACAAATGACGAAATGGGAGAAACTATATATTTGTTTGTCCAGATGCTCACACTACCGAAAATAGAGGCGCAATACTCGTTTACAGTGGCTATTTTGAATGGATTTGCGTCCGTCTTTTCTACATTAACGCCGTAAAGCTGAGAAATACCCGCCGCCATATCATAATATCCCCATATTGAAAAATACGCGCCAAAGTATATAAGCACTACCAGCAAAAATATTATTGAAAGATTGGAAGAGTCCCACGAATAGTCAAATATCCTTTTGTATCCGTCTATCAAAACAGCTCCAACGGCAATTCTTTTGATAAATCCAAGTGAAAAAAGTCTTATTCCAAGCGCGCAACGCTCCAAAGACATCTCTATATTAGCTTCGTCGACAATTTCCTTGAACTTTGAATATCCTATAAACGGTCCGATAAGCATTATAGGATAGAACAAGAAGTACATTCCAAGTCTACCAAGATTTCTTTCCGCATCGTCCCCGTACGCAATATCCCAAATGTACGCGGCTGCGCAAAGCGCAGGCAAGGTTATTCCCACGGGATAAGCAAACTCCAAATAGCTTGTTGCCAAAGCCCTCATTGTAATAAGCCAAGCAACAGGCAACGCGCCGAGAATGATAGCGACAGGCTTGTTTCTGCGCATACATATCATTCGAGCGGAGAAGTATGAATACAGTATCAAGAGAGGTAGCCATATCATATTCTCAGGACTTTTCATGTTGAAAAGTATATAATAAGCTATGCCAACGACAGTCAAGCACAAACGCCTTCTGTTTTTACCGAATAAAACGCAAAATATAACAGACAGCGGTAAAAAAACAAACATAAACGCAGGCGCGGTAAACAGCATATTAACTCCTCCCTTCCCAAATTCTATACCTCTATATATAATACCATATTACCTCATTTTTTTCAATCATTTTACAAATAATTTTACTTTTTCGACATTAATATATCAAAAGAAAAGCACACGGTGGCTCAATGCAAAAGCTCCGTGTGCTTTTATTTAAATCTTTTTGCGTAACCGCATCTGCGGCAAAGCTCCTGAGTAGCAACATGCTCGGCAAATCCGTTCCTTATTTGCTCCGCCAACGGCGAGCATAATATTTCACAAATATCCTGCTCGTAAATATTGCCAAGCGAAATATCTCCATTTCTGTCAAGGCAACAAGGAACTACCGTTCCGTCACACAGCACGGAAAAATGATCGTTCAAACCATAACAAAAAACGCTGTCGTCCACTTCCTCAGAAGCCATATCAGGCCATGAAAACCGCTCTCCGTATTCAAGGTGAAGCTTATGTCTTATTCTTGCTCCGTTTGCAACAGTCTTCCACTCGCCGTCCGCGAACCTCTCTCTCAAAATTTCAAGCGTCTGATCGTTCAGCCCATTGTCATGTCCGCTGTTCCACAAGCGCAATATGATAAGGATTCCCTCTCTGCTCGCCTTATCTGCAAAATCAAAGCAGGTATCCATGTATTTTTTGTGTTCTTCAAGGCTATTTCCCTCAAAGCTGTGGATAGAAAGATTTATCTTATAAACTCCACTTGCAATAAGTTTATCGCCAAGTATGTCAAGCAACGAGCCATTAGTTGTTATAACAGACTTAAACCCCTTATCAGAGGCGATTTTTATAAGCTCTGTTATATGCGGGTGCGTAAGCGGTTCTCCCATAACATGATAATAGAGATATTCCGTAACGCCAATAAGCTTACTCGTAACAAGGTCAAATTCATCGACCGTCATCATTCTGAGCTCCCGCTCGTGCTTTGGGCAAAACGAGCAGCTCTTATTACACGCGTTAGTTACCTCAACATAAACGCGGGAATAATTGTCACTGTATTTCTTCAATGTCATATGGTGTGGACTGATATACGAAATAGTTGAGCCAGTTTGAGTACAGAAGATTTGCGCAGCTTCTCCAACGAACTATCGGCTCCTTTGTATCGTCATCGTCCGGGAAATAATTTTTGGGAATTTCTATCGGAAGTCCTGCGTTTTTATCGCGCAAATATTCTTTTTTCAATGTATCACCGTCATATTCCGAATGTCCCGTAACGAATATTTGTCTTCCCTTATCAGTAGCGCAAACAAGAACTCCCGCTTCCTCGGAGCTTGCAATTATTTTAAGCTCGGGAACTTTTTCGATATCCTCTCTCTTGCATGTGGTATGTCTTGAATGCGGCACTACAAATGTATCGTCAAATCCCCTGAAAAGTATAGAGTGCTTGTAATCAAGCGTATGCTCAAACACCCCAAAAAGCTTTTTCTCAAGGGGATATTTCTTTACTCCGTAATGATAATAAAGTCCTGCCTGAGCTCCCCAGCAAATATGGAATGTGCTTGTTACATGCGTCTTGCTCCACTCCATTATTTCGCACAGCTCATTCCAATAATCTACCTCCTCAAATTCCATTTGCTCAACGGGAGCGCCCGTTATGATAAGTCCGTCATATTTATTTTTGCGAACCTCGTCAAATGTCTTATAAAAAGCAAGCATATGCTCGGCTGAGGTGTGCTTTGATTTATGAGTTGCGGTTTGCAGTAGTTCAAGCTCAACCTGAAGCGGAGTGTTTCCTATCAGTCGAGCTATCTGCGTTTCCGTTACTATTTTTTGAGGCATGAGATTGAGCATGAGTATTCTAAGAGGACGAATATCCTGCGTCATAGCCCTCGTTTCCGTCATTACGAATATATTTTCATCCAAAAGCACCTGCGTTGCAGGCAAAAGATTTGGTATTCTGATTGGCATCGTCGCCTCTCCTGTGTTATTATTTTTGTGAAATGCAAAGCGCCTGCTCTATATCGGCAATTATATCGTCAACATTTTCAATTCCGACAGAAAGACGGACAAGATCGGGAGTAATTCCCGCATCAACAAGCTGCTCGTCAGTAAGCTGTCTGTGCGTCGTGCTTGCGGGATGCAACACCGAGGTACGAGCATCAGCAACATGTACCACTATTGCGGCAAGTTTAAGGCTATCCATAAACTTTACAGCCGCTTGTCTTCCGCCCTTAACGCCAAACGAAATAACTCCGCACGCGCCCAAAGGCAGATACTTGCTTGCAAGATCAAACTGGCTGTTTCCTTCAAGCTTTGGATAATTTACCCACGAAACCTTATCGCTCTTGGAAAGATACTCTGCTACCTTTATTGCGTTTGAGCAGTGGCGTTCCATACGCAAAGCAAGTGTTTCAAGTCCCAAATTCAAAAGGTATGCAGGCATAGGAGCTAAGGGCGTTCCAAAATCACGAATAAGCTGAACGCGAAGCTTTGTGAAATATGCGTTTTCAAGTCCAAAATCCTTTGTATATATAACTCCGTGATAGGACTCGTCAACCTCTGTAAGCTCAGGATACTTGTTTCCCGCAGTCCAATCAAATTTACCGCCATCAACAACTACTCCGCCCACTACCTGCGCGTGTCCGTCCATATATTTAGTCGTAGAATGAACAACTATGTCAGCTCCAAACTCAAAGGGACGGCAAAGTATAGGAGTTGCGAATGTGTTATCAACAACGAGCGGAATTCCGTGTGAATGCGCAAGTTTTGCATATCTCTCGATATCAAAAACAACGAGCGCGGGATTTGCAATGGTTTCGCCAAAGAAAAGTCTTGTGTTCTCATCTATACGAGCGGAAACCTCCTCATCGGACATTTCGGGCGTTACAAAGCGCACTTCTATTCCAAGCTTTTTGAGTGTAACCGCAAAAAGGTTTATAGTTCCGCCGTATATTGAGGACATACTTACGATGTTCTGTCCCGATGAGGTTATATTAAGAATAGCCAAAAGGTTTGCGGCTTGTCCCGAGGAGCAAAGAACTGCGCCTGTACCGCCTTCAAGGTCGGCTATCTTCTTTTCAACCGAATCAACAGTCGGGTTGGATATGCGTGAATACATATGTCCAGGCGCTTTAAGATCGAACAGATCGCCAAGATGTGACGCGCTGTCATATTTATAAGTAGTGCTTTGACATATCGGAAGGACTCTGGGTTCTCCGTTAGCAGGGGTATATCCTGACTGTATACATTTAGTTTCTATTTTGAAGTTTGACATTTTCTTTCTCCTATTCGCAAATAAATCTCACACATTATCATGCGTGCATCAGTTTATTATATCACATTTTACTTGCACATTCAAGGGATTTTATTATTTTTATAAAACAAATTA
>JAGCJD010000248.1 GCA_017648425.1 Clostridia bacterium
GACATTTTATAGAGAGTCGCTATCTCTTTGGTGCGCTTTGCCTTGATGTCCTCCATAGCCTTGATCTCCTGCGCACTGAATTTATCAAGATCGCCCTCAGCGAGCTTGTTTTTATACATACGGTCTGCTGTGAGCGCAAAGAGTATATCAAGGTCGGTTATCTCGCCGTCCTCCTCAATAACTACTCTGTTGCTCTTTCCCGCAAGCAAAAGCTCAACTGCGGCAACACCCATTTTAGTTGCGGTAAGTCTGTCGCGAAGTGTGGGAGAGCCTCCGCGTACGATATGTGCTAGACGAGCGAACTTTGTTTCAACTCCCGTTTGCTCCTCGATATTCTTTCTGAGTATCTCACCGTAGGGAACTTTATTTCCGTTTTCGTCAGTTGCGAACACGCCTTCACTGATAACGACTATCATTCCTCTCTTGCCTGCTGCCTTGGCTACCTTTATTCTTTCGATAGCCTCTTTTTCGTTAAAGGGGATCTCGGGAATACAAACGGCAAGCGCTCCTGATGCAATACCTGTCATAAGCGCGATCTGTCCGCAATCACGCCCCATTACCTCGACTACATCGCAGCGAGCGTGAGATTCGCAGGTGTCGCGAAGCTTATCTACTGCTTCAAGAACCGTGTTCATAGCTGTGTCAAATCCTACGGTATAGTCAGTAGCGGTAATGTCATTATCAATTGTTCCGGTAACGCCGATAGCGGGTATTCCGTGGAGTGTCAGATCGGTAGCTCCTCTGAATGTTCCGTCACCGCCTATGGCAACTATTGCGTCTATATTGAATTTCTTGCAGGTGGCAACTGCCTTCTGCATTCCTTCCTCGGTTTTGAATTCCTTGCATCTGTCGGAATAAAGTATAGTTCCGCCGTGGGTGATTATATTGGAAACAGCGCCCGTTGTAAGCGGGATTATGTTTTCGTTTATAAGTCCGCTGTATCCACCAAGTATTCCCATTACCTCAACGCCCTGTTCAAGCGCCTTTCTCGTTATGGCTCTTATTGCGGCATTCATTCCCGGTGCATCTCCGCCCGAGGTGAGTATTCCTATTCTTCTGAACTTGTTCATTATATTACATTCCTTTCGGATATTTTTTAACATTGCGTTCCTATATTATAATATAAACGGCAAAAAATGTCAATGTATATTATGACGAAATTTCAAAAATTTATTATTTGTTAATTATCTGTCAAACCTTTTGTGACTTTTAATGCCATATGTATGGCATTTGAGGCGCTTACTATGCGGATATATTCACGGCTTCTTGACGATGAAAGGGAAAGCCTTTTATAGCTCTCTCCGTTCTTTGTTGAAAGACCTATGAACACTGTGCCCACGGGTGCTTCGGGAGTTCCGCCTGACGGACCTGCAATTCCTGTGGCGGATATTGCAATATCCGTTCCGAGCGCTATTCTTGCCCCCCTTGCCATTTCCATGGCAGTCTGTGATGACACTGCGCTGTAAGCCTCAAGTGTGCTGTGTGATACTCCAACAAGAGCCTCTTTGGCCTCATTGGTGTATGTTATAAATCCGCCCTTGAACACCTGAGAGCTTCCAGAAATGGTGGTTATTCTTTCGCCTATCAAGCCGCCTGTCAATGATTCGGCGCAGCATATGGTAAGCCCTTTTTCCGATAGAGCCTTGACAAGAGTGCTTTCAAGAGAATCGGCATCTGTTCCGTATATATATTCTCCTACCTCACTGTCGTATATTCGTTGTATGGTGCTATCGCACATTTGCGCTGCGGTGTATTCGTCTTTTGCTTTTGCGGTTACGCGAAGTCTGACCTCTCCCTCCTTGCAGTAGGGCGCTACCGAGGGGTTTGCGGAGCTTGTCATTATATCCTTTATTTTTTCTTCGACTGCGGATTCTCCTATTCCGAAAATATATATGTTTTTGCTGACTATCACGGAATCCGAGCTGTTTTTAAGATACGGTACGACCTGCTCGTTGAACACCTTGGTAAGCTCACCAGGAGGGCCGGGAAGCATTATGACGGTCTTATTGCTCTTTTCATCATATATTGCCAGCGCGGGCGCAGTGCCGTAATTGTTTTCAAGCACGGTCGCTCCCTCGGGCATCATTGCCTGCTTTTCGTTGTTTTTGGTTATAGCTCTGCCTGTTGCCGCAAAGTAATTTCTTATTTTTTCAAGAGATGGCTCGTGCATACTCATAGGTCTGCCGAAAAATTCGGCAACCGTTTCCTTGGTGAGGTCGTCATATGTCGGTCCAAGCCCACCGCTTGTTATAACTAGGTCTGCTTCGGCAAGGGCGGAAGCGAGCGCCGCTTTAAGCCTTTGGGGGTTATCGCCGACCGAGGTGTGTCTATATACGCATATTCCAAGCTCCGCGAGTCTTTTTGAAAGAAAAGCCGCGTTGGTATTTACTATGTCGCCGAGCAAAAGCTCTGTTCCGACACACAGTATTTCCGCTGTCGTTATGGTAGCCATAAATGCTCCTTTCACGCAAAAAATATATTCTACAATTAATTATATCCAAAAATTTAACTAAATCGTTTATCGCGTATTGATTTTTTGTAAATATTATTGATTTGTATTTGGTTTTAGTGTATAATTACAGAGATAAAAGCGTGGAGGAGGTGTGTTTTTTTGAGCCTGAACGGGTGTTATGCTTGCCCCAGGGGGTGCGGAGTTGACAGGGATAACGGAGAGCTTGGCGTATGCGGTCAGAGCTCGCAAATGAGAATATCACGAATTTCCTTGCACGAGTTTGAAGAGCCCCCGATAAGCGGAAAGAATGGCTCGGGAACTATCTTTTTTTGCGGTTGTTCCTTGGGCTGTGTCTTTTGTCAGAACAAGCAAATAAGCAGGGGAAGGACCGTGGGGCGGCTATACACCGAGCGGGAGCTTGCCGATGAGATGCTTGCACTTCAAAAAATGGGAGCTACTAATATAAATCTCGTAACGCCAACGCATTTTTCGAAAGGTATCATTGACACCTTGCAAATGGTCAAGGGAGAGCTTGATATTCCCGTAGTGTATAACACCTCAGGGTATGAGAGCGTGGAAACGCTTAAAGGATTTTAGGGACTCGTTGATATTTATATGCCTGATTTTAAATACATGTCACGGGAGCTTGCGGACAAATATTCCTCCGCTCCCGATTATCCCGATGTGGCGCAGAACGCCATACGCCAAATGTACAGTCAGATCGGCAGGTGCGTGTATGGCGATGACGGCTTGCTGAAAAGGGGGCTTATCATTCGTCACCTGGTGCTTCCCGCCGCAAGGCGCGACAGTATTGAAGTGCTTAAAAAAATTGCAGAGATAGTTCCTGTTGACGAGGTTTTGCTCAGCCTTATGAGCCAATATACGCCCGACTTTGCTATGGATTGCGAATTTAACGAGCTTCACCGCAGGCTGACGAGCTTTGAATATTCCTCGGTGGTAGATGTTGCGCGTGAGCTTGGCTTTGACGGATTTATTCAGGCGCATTCCTCGGCAACGAAAAAATACACCCCGAATTTTAGCTGAGAATTATTTGTTTTTATGTTTAAACGCTCTGTATTGAGGCAAAAATATAATTGCCGGTAAAAAATATGGAGTGAAAAGTAAAATGATAAATATAAAACGGGGAGATATATATTATGCGGATCTGAGCCCTGTGGTGGGCTCGGAGCAGGGAGGATTGCGTCCCGTGCTGATAATACAGAACGATGTTGGTAACAGATACAGTCCCACGGTCATTGCCGCCGCTATTACATCTCGTATGGGGAAGACACGGCTTCCCACACACATTGACATATATGGAGAAAAGGCAGGACTAGCTAAGGATTCCGTTATACTGCTTGAACAGATACGAACGCTTGATAAAAGAAGATTGAAGGAGAAAATGGGGCATTTGGACGATGCCGCCATGGAGCAGGTCAATTCTGCCATAGCGGTGAGCTTTGGGTTGGGCTTGTCTGCCGATAATCCTCCAAGCGCAGTTATGTGAATGAAGAAAAAGAGTGAAAAGCATGCTTTTCACTCTTTTTCTTCGGTCAATATATCGCGTATTCTTTTAAGGTTGTCGTTAGTTACGCCGCAGGCTGTGAGAAAACCCTCTGCCGCTTGTCTTGCGCTTGCTCCGTAGCTATGGAGCTTATCAAGAAATTCGGAAAATTCGGGCGAGGTGCGCGAACGCCTGCCCCATGTGGAAAACGAGGACATTTCATAGTCGAGCATGAGGTCGCCCTCGTCCGCTCCGACAAGCGCTCCGAGAATGAAAATAAGCGTTCCCGTTCTATCCATTCCGCTCTGACAGTGAATGAGTATGGGGTAGGACGAGGGGACGGCGAAAAGCTCGAATGCGCTCTTATATGCCGCCATTTGCTGTTCGTTGAATATTTCTCCGTATGCGCTCAGAGGTATATTTAACCGCTTTATCTTGTCGCGGGGGAATGCCGAGGCGGTCGCCTCTCCGTTTATTCCACGCACATCAAGCTCGGTTTTTATTCCCAGCTCGTTTATAAGCGTGTTTCTCCCGTTTTCGGTAATTGAATAATTCTTGTCGCTCTCGGTTGAGCGATATACCATGCCTTGCTTTATCAGCCGTTCGTCTGTCGTTTCAAATCCGCCTATGTCGCGGAGATTGGAGATACCCTCTGCGTAAAGCATTCTCGGAGGGGTGGGATCGGTAAAGAAGCAATGCTCCTCGCTCGTCATAAGCCCGCATTTTACTCTCCATGAATATTTTTCACCGATAAGCAGATTGTAAGTCTTTGCTTGTCCGTTTTTTGCTTTTACTGTCGTTTGCCTGCCGTGAGAATCGGCAAGGATTATCTCTGCATCTATCGGCGGCTCAAAGCTAAATACAGCGGGGGCGGGGAATGACGCGTCAGATAAGCAAACGCATTCTGCTGCCGTGGGATCTGCAATAAAATCTATATGCTCCTTACGCAACAGCGAAATTGTTGAATTGTTTTTTGGTGTTATAAGTTTTATCATTTGTTATCCTTGTCCGAAAGTATTATCTGCGCTTCAAGGCAGGTCTTTTGTGTTTGTGTGTTTACTGTGCGGAACAGGTACGAGCCTTGGCAAAGGGCTCTTTGAATGCTTATGCAGTCGCCAAAAGCCGCTTCATTGAGGTACGAAAGAAATATGCCCTTTATTTTTTGCGTGTCCTCGATGGGAATAAAATCGCAGAGCATATCCGGATATTTGGTGTTGTTCATA
>JAGCJD010000249.1 GCA_017648425.1 Clostridia bacterium
CATATATCAAAAATACGCAAAGGAGCCTCAATGAGCAGAAGGAATGTTGTTTTTGATTTCGGTCAGGTCATGGTACGCTTTGAGCCTTCCTATATGGTCGGCAGATATGTCACAGACAAGGAAGACGCCCGACTTTTGGAAGGGGTTATATTCGATCGCCTTTATTGGGACAGGCTTGACAGGGGAGATATTACCGACAAAGAGGTAATGGACGCTTGTCGCGAGAGATTGCCCGAAAGACTGTGGTCTGCGGCAGAGGAGATATACTATAACTGGATATATAATATTCCCGAGATAAAGGGAATGAGAGAGCTTGTCGCGCATTTGAGGGACGAGCGAGGAATGAGAGTGTTCCTGCTCTCCAATATATGCAAATATTTTGCTTCTCACGAGAATGAGATAGAGGTTCTCAGAGAATTTGAAAGGTGTATATATTCGGCTGTTGCGGGACATGTAAAGCCCAACAGGGATATGTTTGAGTATCTTTGTGATACATGTGATATTTCACCCGAGGAAACCGTGTTTGTTGACGATAACGCCGCTAATATAGCGGGCGCCGAGAGCTTTGGCATCAAGGGCTATCTGTTTGACGGCGATGCGGAGAGATTATCAAAATTCTTTGAGAATATATAAAAAACGGGAGGCGAAACGCCTCCCGTTTTTTATTCTTTTGTATTATTTTCTTACCCAAGAGCCGGGATAAGTATATTTGATATACTGTGCTGCAACACTAGGATCTGCAAGCAATTCGACAAAAATTCTCGAATTTTGTGCTACCCAACCGCTGGCGTTTACAAATGTTACTTTTGTAAGCATATCGCAGTCCTTGAACGCATTAGCTCCGATGCTCGTAACATTAGCAGGTATTGTAATACTTGTAAGGCTTGCACAACCGGAAAATGCGTTAGCTCCGATGCTTGTTACATTGGCAGGTATTGTAATACTCGTAAGGTTTGTGCAACCTGAGAATGCAAAACCTCTAAGGTTTTTTATACTGTCGGGGATAGTAATGCTTTTCATTTTTGCATCCTTAAATGCCTTATAAAGTAAGGTTGTTACGGGTTTCCCATTGTATGTTTCCGGAATTATAATGTTTTCAATGGATTTAGCAGTTCCTACCGATACGCTGTAAGTGTCATCGTCATTTAAATTATATTCCAGTCCCTCGGTTGCAGTGAACCCGGTTTCTTCCTCTGTGCTTGTGGTTTCCGTTTGTTCAGTTTTCGTATCCTCATTACAGCCCGTAAGCAGAATTGAGCATAAAAGAACAACAGCAAGCAGAATAGACAGCGCTTTTTTCATGGTTGATTTCTCCTTAACAGTAAATAAAATAATAAATGTTTCAAATTGAAACATTTATATTGTAACATAATGTTACAATATTGTCAAGAGGTTTTGTAAAATTTTTTGACAAAAAAGGAGAAAAATTATGGAACGGAATTTGGGTCTTATTGGGCTAAAACTTATAAGAAAGCAAAAGAAATATACACAACTCAAAGTAGCGATGGAGCTTAATATCACTCGCGAGGCACTTTCACATTACGAAAACGGTAAGCGC
>JAGCJD010000250.1 GCA_017648425.1 Clostridia bacterium
CGGTTCATTTTTCTGAAAAATCCGATCAAAATTGAACAGTTACAAGCAACACAGTCACTTTTTTGCAACAAAAATATACTCTCCGTTCACAAAAGAGAGCTTTTTGCAAATATTTGAACCTATTGCTGAATAATATTTTATCATAATTCCTTTGATTTGTCAACATATTTATTACATTTTAAAATTTAAAGCGTTCAACAAACAGGTAATTCGGGCGAAATTTGATACAAGAGTCTCCGTTTTTAGGCCGTTCTTTTTAAATGCGGACGCGAAATATTTTTCAAATCTCTTGATTAAATCGACAATTTATGATATAATTACTTTGTATTATTTAGTGTTTGAAAGGTATGGTATTTTTATGAATTTAGATACTGTTATTCAGGTAGGATTTTTAGGAAACTACATAAATGAGCATTCCGCTGAAAATCCCTCTCTGTTCTTTACGCTTTTTGTGTTGGGATTTGTTTTTGTTGCAATCGCCGCTTATCTGCTCGGAAGCCTTAATTTCGCAATAATTATTTCAGGCAGAGCTTACAAGCAGGACATTCGTCAGTACGGAAGCAAGAATGCGGGTATGACCAACATGATGCGTACATACGGAAAAAAGGCTGCCGCTCTCACTCTGCTCGGTGACGCTTTAAAGGCAATTCTTGCGGGAATTGTCGGATATGCTGTTTTAGGCGAACGCGCCGCATCGGTTGCGGGAGTTGCCTGCGTTGTAGGTCATATGTTCCCTATCTTCTTCAAATTTAAGGGTGGAAAGGGCGTTGTTACCACAGCTGCCGCTGTTCTTATGACCAATCCCTTTGTTTTCCTTATACTTCTTATACTGTTCGTTATAATAGTTCTCGGAACAAGATACATTTCGGTAGGCTCTGTCATGTGTATGCTTATATATCCTTTCCTGCTCTCCGCTGTCGATACTGCCATAACGGGCGGCTGTGATATATTTGCATTGATGTCGGCTATGCTTATAATGGCTCTCGTTATATACAAGCACAAGGACAATATCAAAAGGCTTCGCCAAGGCAAGGAAAACAAGTTTTCCTTTAAAAAGAGCGTAAAGGCTGAGGATATAAATAAATAATTCGGAGATTTTATGAATAATCAGATCACTCGTCTTGCGGAGATAATAATTCTTTCCATAAAAAAGAATATGCTCCGCAAGGCGGTTTTTTCAAAACCCGCCGACAGGTCGCTGTGCCGCGCGGTAATGTCCCAAAAAACGGTAGGCGGCAAGGCTATATTGCAAATTGAATATTTTCACGCGGACAACAAGGCAACGCACAGGAACATTCCCCTCTCGGAGCTCTCTCCCGAGCTTATTTCACAAATGGCTGAGGGATTTTCTCAAATCAATGTGATAACCGACATGGGAGAATGCGAGTACAAACTTTCCAAAAAGGCGTCCGCTGTTCTTCTCGGCGCTGACAAGCTTGACCGTAAGCTTAACGAAAGTCAAGCAAAGCAGGCGACTACTGCTTCAAACAACCGAGAAAAAAGGTATATCCTTGACGGAAGCGAGCCGTTCCTTTTTGCGCTCGGAGTTGCGGACAAAAACGGCAGAGTGTTCGACAAAAAGCAGTCCAAGTTCAGGCAGATAAACCGTTTTTTGGAGCTTGTGCGCGATGTTGAGGACAAGCTGCCCACAGAAAAAATAAGGATATGCGACCTTTGCTGTGGAAAGAGCTATCTTTCCTTTGCAGTTTATCACTATTTTGCAAACATAAAAAAGTACGATGTAACAATGACGGGCATTGATTTAAAGCCCGATGTTACGGAGTATTGCTCAAATGTAGCAAAGGGCTTGGGCTTTGACGGACTTGAATTCATATGCGGCGATATAAACGACTATCAGACGGACACTGTTCCCTCGCTCGTTATTTCCCTGCACGCTTGCGATATTGCAACGGATATAGTGCTCAAAAAAGCGATAGAGTGGAATGCAGATGTTATTCTGTCAACTCCCTGCTGTCATCACGAGCTCAATCACAGCATTGACTGCTCTGCGCTTTCCTTTATCACCGACTATTCCATGCTTCGCCAAAAGCTGTGCGATGCGGCAACGGACGCGCTCAGGCTCAAACATCTTGAAGCCCATGGATATTCTACCGCCGCGCTCGAACTAATAGACCCTGACGAAACACCAAAAAATATAATGCTCCGCGCCATACGAAAAAGAATTTCAACAAAAATTCCGCAGCCGCAAAAAAGGCTCTTGACGAGTATCTTTCCGCCAAGGCTTTCCTGTGCGGAAATGCGGATATGGATAAATTTCATTTTTAAGGGACTACTGTATGACATATCTCAACGCAAAAAAATATATACACGCCTGCCCCGACTGCGTTTGCGACAAGGATAGATTTAACGCCTTTCTTTTACAGCTTGGCTCTCCTCAAAAAAGCATAAAGCATCTCCGTCTTGCGGGAAGCAACGGCAAGACCGTATGCGCTGAGATGCTTATGTCGGTCATGAGCCGAGCAGACTACAACACGGGCTGTCTGCGTATGCCTGCAAGGCAAGAGCCGAGGGATAACATATGTATTGGCTCAAAAACGCTTTCCATGAATGATTTTGCAAATATTGCTCAACAGATAAAAGATGCTTCTAAAGTCTTGGATATGCTCCCCAGCCGCTCCGAGGCTCTGCTTCTTATTGCGCTTTGCGCCTTTAAGAGCTTTAACTGTGACTTGTGCATAATCGAGTGCGACCATTTTGGAAACGACCCCTCCGTTCTTCTACCCCCTCCGTTTGCCGCAGTCATTTGCGGCGCTATTCCAAGCGATGACAGTAAGCAGATAGCAAGGATACGCTCGTATGTATGCAAGGGTATTTCGGAGATAGTAAGCGTTCCGCAAAATACGGAGGCTTACCGCATAATATCAGACGCTTGTTATTCGATAAGCTGTCGACTTACATTGCCTGCGCAGAACAAGATAAGCATTGGCAGACTGTCGCTCGGAGGAACAGAATTCTCCTACAAGGACAAGAGATATTCGCTCAGCCTTTGCGGCAGATTTCAGGTATCTAACGCAGTGCTGTTGCTTGAAACTGTTGAAATGCTTTCAAGAAAAGGCTTTAATATAAATCAAGAGGCGGTAAGAGATGGCCTGGCATCTCTGAAAATACCCGCAAAATTCGAGGTGTTGTCCATATCTCCTCTTATAATCGTTGACAGCACCCACACGCCCGTAGCAATAGACACTGTTTGCTCCTCTTTGGAGGACCTTAAAGCGTTTATTCCCAATGATATTCGTCTGTGTCTTCCATCGGGAAAGATAATAGACGATTACATAAGCGCTCTTAGCGCTCGCGGATATGCTATTGAGGATATAATAACTAACGGCGAGTATGCGTCAGAGGAGAATGATGTCACCGTGTTTACAAAGGCAAATCAAGCCGCGCGGCTCTGTCTTTCGGAGCTTGATAAAAGCAAGGCTCTGCTTATCTCGGGAGAACCCTCGTTCGTGCTTCCCATAAGATACGAGCTTTTGGGAGTATTAGGCTTTTAGTTCTTCTATGAAAAGTAAAAATGAGCAGCTCTCATTGAGCTGCTCATTTAATTTGTTTGATTATTTCTTTAAAAGCTCTACGATCTGTTTAAGGAGATCCTCTGTGGTGGGGTTAGCCTCACGCTCTGCCGCCTGCTTTGCAAGCTCCTCTGCTTTTTTAAGCGCTTCC
>JAGCJD010000251.1 GCA_017648425.1 Clostridia bacterium
GTGCAGTCATAGAACGCAGTATCTCCTATGCTCGTGACGCTGTCGGTTATGATTATGATCGTAAGACCTGTGCAGTTAATGAACGCAGAACTTTCTATGCTCGTGACAGGAGCTCCATTATATGTGTCGGCGATCCTTATGATCTGTGATGCTCCGGTATATCCTGTTGCAGTTGCATATGTTCCATCATCGGATTTTTGATAGGTTATTCCCTCTGTCGGCGTCATGGGCGCGTGGCAATCCGTGCAGAAGCCCGTTTCGTCAAAGGTGTGGTAATCGGGCTCGGTCGGTTTTTCGCAATTTTTACACTTTTTAAAATGACAATCCGAGTTGTAGAGGTATTCCTCTCCGTATGTATGTTCCTGAGCTGTGTCGTATTTCCAAACAACCTCCTTGCATGTTAAGCAGGCGCGGTAATATAATGTGTCCTCACAGCTGTCGCTTTCCCATTCGCCATACTCGTGAACATGGCAGTTTAAAAGCTCGGATAGCTGTCCCTCAAGCTCGGCAACCTTTGCGTTGTATGTGTCGGTCAACTGTTGAAGATTTTCCTTGTTTGCCTTATCTGTCGCTTCAAGCTCCTTCATTTTTGCGTTGTACGCATCGGTAAGTGTTTTTATAGCCGCCTGATTGCTGAGGTCAGCCGCTTGCAGCTCACCTATCAGGGTGTTTATGCTGTTGATCTCAGCCTGATACTCAGCCTTAAGATCGGCAATTTTGTCCGCCATCTCGGCTTGCAGGTCGGATATTTTTGTTTGGTTGGTGTTTATTTTAGAGTTGAGCTCTGCGACCTTTGTGTCGTACGCCTGCTTATGAGCCGCAAGAGCATTGGCGTTTTCCTTATCCGCCAGCGTCAGCTCCGCGACCTTTTGGTTATAAGCCTCGGTCAGGGCTTGTATGTCCTTTTCATTTGCATCTATTTCGGCATTCAGTACGGCTATGCTCTTGTCATATTCCGTCTTTATGTCGTTTATCTTGGCAGTGAGATCGCTGTTTTTGGTTTCTATCTCCTGCTTGAGGTCATTGATAAAGGAATCAATGTCCGTCCTTGTGTAGTAGTTCTCCTTTTTCATACAGCCCGACATCAAAAATGCCGATGCGACCATGATGATTGCGAGAACCGTTGACAATACTCTTTTCATTGTCTTTCCCTCCTAAAAATAAAAAAGTGCGTACAACCGAGGTCATACGCACCGAAAAGCGCAAACCCCAATTGTCGCCAAACAAAAACAACGATATGGGTATAACTCCCCCACGGCAGTTGCGGAATTTGCGTTTTTGCTGAATTCAACAATCTGCCGTAAAAAGAAAATGAACAAAAAGCCCCCTATAAAAACAGAGAGTTTCCCCATACATATCGCTATTTGTTTTTGTTTGGCAAATACAATTATAGCACATATTTTTTAATTTGTAAATAAAAAACCTTAAAAAAGAAAAAGCAGGGGTGTTGTGTCCTGAGATAATGTATTGCTTTGTTTAATTACTTTGTGTTTAGAACAATCCCTCAGTCACCTAACGGTGACAGCTATCTTCGATGTTTTGCCTCGCAAAACTTGACACGGATTAGCTTTGCACAAAGGAGCCATTTGGTGTGTGCGTAACTTTTAGTTTGTGTGTTGCGTTGGGGGATTATAACGAAAAAACGGGGTGTTGTATTACAACACCCCGTTGCCGTTTTATTCAACGGTTACGGATTTTGCAAGGTTTCTTGGCTTATCAACATCAAGTCCTTTGAGGGCGGATACATGATATGCCAAAAGTTGAAGAATAGTTGCCGCTGTGAATGGAGCGAGAAGCTCGTCTGTTTCGGGAAGCACGAGCATTTCGTCACAGGGAATATCATATTTCTCCGCAAGCTCCTTAGTAGCTACACAAACGGTGTAAGCGCCTCTTGCTCTTACCTCTCGTATGCCGCTGACTGTCTTTTCGCAGACCTTGGATACGGTTACGAGAGCTATTACGGGAATGCCCTCCGTTATAAGAGAAATAGTTCCGTGCTTTAATTCGCCTGCGGCGTACGCTTCGCTGTGAATGTACGATATTTCTTTCAGCTTTAATGAAGCCTCGGTGCAAAGAGCGCAGTCGATATCTCTGCCTATATAGAACAGGTGCTCGGACGATACGAGCTTTGACGCGACATCGCGAACGGCATCGTTCATTTTGAGCGCTTGTTCGATTGACGCGGGTATCTTTTCTACCATAGATGAGCAAATTCCGCTTGCGGTCTGCTCGTCTATCATTTTCTTTGAAAGCGCTATTCTTATTGCAAGCAGATAGAGAAGCGCACACTGCACGCTGTAAGCCTTAGTACTTGCTACGGCGATCTCGGGACCTGCCCATGTATAGAGCACGCTGTCTGCCTCGCGAGCAACGGACGAACCTATTACATTTACTATTGCAAGTGTATAAACTCCCATGCTCTTTGCAAGTCGGAGGGCTGCGAGCGTGTCGGCTGTTTCGCCTGACTGGGAGAGAAGTATAACAAGGTCGTTTTTGCCGAGTATCGGATCGCGATAGCGGAACTCGCTTGCTACCTCTACATTTACGGGGGTTCTTGCAAGCTTTTCTATGAGCGCCTTTCCAACAAGACCTGCGTGCATTGCAGTTCCGCAGGCTACTATATGGATAGCCTCAAAGCTTGATAGCTTGCAACCGTCAAGCGCTTCTATACCGAAATAGGGAAGTCCGTTCTTTATTCTGGGTTCAACAGTCTTTCTTATTGCCTCGGGCTCTTCATGTATCTCTTTGATCATAAAGTGAGGGAAGCCACCCTTTTGCGCTTGCTCTACATTCCAGCTTACGGTTTCCTCTTTTTGATCTACGGAGTTTCCGTCAGTATCGCAGAAGCTTACGCTATCCTTTTTGACTACTGCTATTACGCCCTCGTCAAGTCTGTAATATTTTGAGGTGTATCCGAGCAACGCGGGAATATCCGATGCGATAAATCCGCCTTTGTCGCTATGAGATACGATAAGCGGACTATCCTTTCTTACAGCGTATACTGTATCCTCGTGCGCCTTAAATATTATGCCAAACGCATATGAGCCTCTTATTACGCTTATTGCGTTCTTTATGGCGTCAATGGGATCGTTGCTCTTTTTGTAAAACATATCTACGAGCTTTGCTCCGCGCTCGGTGTCAGTTTCCGAGCTGAATGAATATCCCGCAGATATAAGCATTTCCTCTATCTCAGCATAGTTTTCTATGATTCCGTTATGCACGAGAGAAAGGTTGCTTGTTGAGTGGGGGTGAGAGTTTTTGTCGGAGGGCTCTCCGTGTGTTGCCCAACGGGTGTGTCCTATTCCGCATGTTCCAGTAAGCTCATCTTGTGATTTGAGCTTGTTTTCAAGGTCGTCAAGTCTACCTTTTGATTTTACTGTGACGAGCTCTCCGCTGTTCGCGACTGTAACTCCTGCTGAGTCATAGCCTCTGTACTCGAGGGTGCGAAGCCCCTCAATTAAAATTGGGACGCATTTTTTGTTCCCTGTGTAACCTATAATTCCACACATGATAGTCTTATAATCATTATTGCGTAGGAATACGCAATAATGGGTTTGTTTTAAGTGTTTTTGTTTTGCAGTCTCCCGCATGTTTGTTCACTTTTTACGACAGCTTTCTCTGCCGACGGAGCATCCGCCGAATTTTTCGATAACTCCGTACCTCGTTAACCTATATTTATGGCATAGGTCTGGCGCTTATACTTACTTTTTATTTAGATGCAAGTCTTGTGGTTATGAGCTCTGCAACCTCGTTTGCGAGTGTCTTTATCTGCTCTTCATCGCTTCCCTCGACCATTACGCGAATAAGCGGCTCTGTTCCCGAAGGACGAACTACTATTCTACCTGTATTGCCAAGCGCTGCGGTTACTTCATCAAGCTTTTGAGAAATTACTTTATCCGTATAGAATGCTATCTTGCCTTCTGCGGATATTTTGAGGTTTACTGTGATCTGAGGATACTTTGTCATAACGCTTGCGAGCTCGGAAAGAGATTTTCCGCTTCTTTTGAGCATTACGAGGAGCTGAGTTGCTGTGAGCTGACCGTCACCTGTTGTTGAGAAATCACGGAATATAACATGTCCCGATTGCTCGCCGCCGAATGAGTAATTGCCAATGAGCATTTCTTCAAGAACATATCTGTCGCCGACCTTGGTTGCTATAAAGCGAAGTCCGTTTTCCTCGCAGAACTTTCCAAAGCCAAAGTTTGTCATTATCGTGCCGATAACGGTATTGCTGTTGAGCTTTCCTCTGCTTTTGAGGTCGAGCGCGCAAATTGCCATTATCACATCGCCGTCAATAACATTTCCTTTTTCGTCAACGCAAAGACATCTGTCTGCATCTCCGTCAAACGCAATTCCGCAGTCGAGCTTGTTCTCAACTACATATTTTGCAAGGGCTTCAAGATGAGTTGAGCCACAGTTGCGGTTGATGTTTACACCGTCAGGCTTATCAGAGAGGACACTGACCTCTGCTCCGAGCTGATTGAAAAGCGTGGGCGCTGTCATGCTTGCCGCTCCGTTTGCGCAGTCGATAGCTATTTTCATTCCGCTAAGGCTGCAATGTGCCGAGCTCATGATGTGTCTTTGATAGTCCTCTACTGCGTTCTGTGCGAACGTCAGCTTTCCTACCTCTCCGCCTATTGGCTTTACATAGGTCTTTGTTGAAGCGAGAATAAGATCCTCGATCTTTTCCTCCAACATGTCGGGCAGTTTAAATCCGTTTCCGCTGAATATTTTTATTCCGTTGAATTCCGCTGGGTTATGTGATGCGGATATCATTACGCCTGCGTCTGCCTTGTATGTACCTACAAGATATGCAACCGCGGGTGTCGGAACTACTCCAAGCTGGATAACATCTGCTCCTACTGAGCAAAGCCCTGCCACAAGCGCTGCTCCGAGCATATCCGAGGAGGCTCTCGTATCGCTTCCAACGACAAAGGTAGGTCTGCGGCGACATCCGTCCGAAAGAACGGTAGCGGCAGCTCTTCCAATTTCCATAGCAAGCTCACACGTGAGCTCGGTGTTTGCAATTCCTCTTACACCGTCTATACCGAAAAGTCTTCCCATAAATTTTTCCTTTCTTCCTTTCTCTGTATATTTTATTTTTATGGAACGCTTATTTTTTTGGAACTATTTTATCGGGAGATTTGAATATGTGATTTGGAGGTACGCTTCCGCGAACGCTTGAAAGGGGATACACATTTGTATTTCTTCCTATTACCGTTCCGGGGTTGAGCACGCTGTTACAGCCCACCTCCACGAAATCTCCGAGCATTGCTCCGAATTTCTTAAGCCCTGTTTCAATAGCTCCTTGCTCTGTTTTTACTTTTACGAGCGTCTTGTCGCTTTTTACATTCGAGGTTATAGCTCCCGCACCCGTATGAGAACGGTAGCCAAGTATGGAATCGCCGATATAATTGAAGTGTGGTACCTCGACGCTGTCAAAAAGAATTACATTTTTAAGCTCGCAGGAGTTTCCCACCACACAGCCCTCGCCGACCAGAACATTTCCTCTGATATAAGCTCCCGTGCGAACCTCGGTGTTCTTACCTATGATGCAGGGCGCATTCAAGGTTGCACTAGGCGCTATTTTTGCGCTCTTTGCTATCCACACGCCCTCTGACGGTGAATAATACTCGTCAGCGGGAAGCGTGTTGCCAAGTTCAAGGACGAGCTCTCCGATGTGAGGGAGCGCATGCCAAGGATATTCGCATTTTTCAAGAAGTGGCTTTGCCAAAGTATGCGTAAGGTCGTAAAGCTCTTGTGTTTTTAAAGTAAGCATTTTATTTCCTTTCATAATATGAATTTTGTCAGTTCAGGGTAAGATATTCCTCAAAGCACAATCCCGAATTATATATCTCCTCTGCGGCGTCTCGTCCTACAAAGCGGTAGTGCCACGGCTCATATTTATAGCCTGTGGTGTCCACCTTATCTGCGGGATAGCGAAGTATAAAGCCGTATTTATATGCGTTTGCGGAGAGCCATTCAAATGCCTTGGTGTTTTCAAAGCTTTCATCAAGCTCTCTCATTGTGCTTGTGATAAAGTCGATGCAAAGTCCCGTTTGGTGCTCGCTCGTGCCCGCTCTTGCGGAATATTCAAGAGCAGCTTCAATTGCCTGCTCCTCGGTCATTCCTTCTGCCATATGATCTTTGACATAGCCCTCGAACAGTTCCTTTTGTCTTGAATATGCGCGGTAGGCGCTCGTTACCGAAACATCCTTTACGCCATCTGCCGACATGGCAAGCATCATTGCCTGTAACGCTCTTGCCGCATCATAAGAGAGATAAAGCTCGCGGTTGTCAGCTGTTTTGCATTCGAGCTTTACAAGGTCGCTTGGCTTATAGTCTGCGCCGAGCGGTGTTTGCTTATTGGCAAGCAGCAGATAACGCTCTGCGTCAAGGGGAACTATATTTGCAAGATATGGTGACACATCTATTGAATATCCGTAATCCTTTTCGGGCTTTACCTGACTTGGACGCACTATGGAGATTATTGCCTCAAAGGAGTCGGCGTTCAGAAGTATTTCAACGGGGAGCATTGCGTCCTTGTCTTCCGTTTTATACATTCTTCTTTGTATCTTTACAGTGTTGGTGTCATTATCAAGCGAGAGTTTAAGGCCGTTCTTGCTTCCAATTACCTTATCAAGAAAATCATACGGTATTTCGCAGGTGTCCTTGGTTACGACAGCCGTGCCACCGAGGTCTACCATGCTTCCGCTGATAACGGCGGTAGAGCTCTTATCCTCAAATCTGAGGTAGTTGTTTTTTGACGCTGTGAATTTTACAGAGGTGTCCGAGCCTGTTATAGTCATTTCAGCGTATTTTGCTATCTTGTACATATCTATATACAAAACACCGTCACGGACAGCGGTTTTATATTTTACCTTATATGAGCTGTCGCCTATGATAATGGTATAGTCACTCTTGTCCATTATTCTTGAGGATATTTTTTTTACTGCGAACGCAACGCAAAGCGAGAGCAGTGTGACCATGCAAACGGCAAGCAGCACGCAAATGCAAGCGAACGCCTTATTCTTCTTTATATAGCGAAAAAACCTTGCCTTTTCCGAATTATCGTAGTGGGGAAGCTTGCTTCTGTCTATCCGTTGCGAGGAAATGCTCTCCTTGACAAAGTCAAGCTCCTCGTCGGTGAGCGGTATCTCGGTATTCCTTTTTGATTTTTTCATTTATTGCTCCTGTATATTAGGGCTTGTTTTCTATCAGTATGAAAAACGGAGAGGTCGGGGAATTGAGTATGTTTGTTCGGGTGGCGCAGACCTTATGACGCGAAAGTCCCGACAGATATTCGCATATAAGCTTGCCCTCTGCTTCTCCCTCGGCGTGCCCCGGATAGACGGCTACCAGAATTATGGCGTCCTTGTCCATAAGGTCGATAGCTGCCTCAATGGCGGGGAGCGTGGTCTCTCTCATGGTGGTAACGCTTTTATCGCTTCCCGGCAGATAGCCGAGATTGAACATTCCTGCCTTTATGGGGACATCGACATACTTTTTTACATTGTGGTGTGAGTCGAGGATAAGCGTATAGTTATCGGGACAACCCGCTGCGCGGAGATTTTCTGAGGTGGAAGCGAGCGCCTGCTCCTGAACATCGAACGCAAAGACATGTCCGCTCTCTCCAACGGTTTTGGACAGAAATTCGGTGTCGTGTCCGTTGCCCATGGTAAAGTCAACGGCAATATCTCCCGCGCGCAAATGCGTGAGTATAAAATGCTTTTGAAGGTCGAGAAGGTCTATCATAAATGCTTAAATCTCCGTAGCTTATTTCTTTGTGTCGGGCGCGCGGTGAAGGTCTGAACGCAAAAATTTTATTGCGCGTTCAACGGCGTCCTTGGAGTCGTACCACGGCTCTTCATCGTATCTGTAATCGAATTTTTTGCAAAACCAGCTTATGTCGCCTTCGAGTTTTTCGGCGTATGCGTTTACGACCGCTGACACTGCCTTTTGAAATTCGGGGAATTTCTTTTTGCCCAAGCGTTCGCGTCCAAGGGTTAAAAGCAGGCGGTAATGGGGCAGACAAAAATAAGGCTGAGCGACAAGCTTTGTCTTGAATTCATCGTCCATATCCCAAAGGTAAACTACTGTATCTGCCATGTGATTGAAATTGAATTCGATACGGCGACAGACATAACATGAGCGTTCAAGCTCGGTTATGCGCTTTTCGGCGTTTGCCCCTGCTTGCGAAAAGAGCCCGCCGTCCTTTATCTGCTCTCGCAACTCTGCAAGGTGGCTCTCCATTGTAAGCGCCATGCCGAGGCGGTTCTTTCTTACAAACATCATATCATAGTGTGTTTTGCAAAAGCCCTCTTTGTTTGTTTGAATACGAACATCGGGCTCCATCATAGAAGCTCCCAAAATAAGGTCGAGCTCGTTTTCTTCAAGCTTATTATAAAGCGAACACAGGGGACAGCCACATGATTTATCAGCCATTGATGCCTCAAAGGCTTCGTTTACCGGTATTGTATAAATTTGTTCCATGTTTCCCTCCGTTCATGCTTGAAAAATATAGAAAAATATGTTATAATATCGCTATATGCAAACACACAACTATTATATCATATAGTTAAAAATTTTTCAAGTACATTTTAAAAAATATGAGGGAAATTATGAACATTTTTGAAGGGCAAGAGGGGAATATGCCTTTTGTTGAGGTGGTTGGAGCAGATCGCTTTGATATTGGAAGGACTTTTGACTGCGGTCAGTGTTTCAGATTTGAAAAAATAGTTTGCTCAAAGCATGAATGTGAATATTCTGGCGTTGCGTTCGGTAGGGCGGTTTCGTTTGCTTCCGACGGGGACACGCTGAGGATATACAACTCCACCAGAGAGGATTTTGAGCGTATCTGGCGACCTTTTTTGTCTCTTGATGTTGATTATTCGGAAATAGACGGAGATATTCTTTTGCATTCGAGAGGTACGGTTATGGAGAACGCTTGCGCTTACGGACAGGGAATAAGAATACTCCGTCAGGACGCGTTTGAGGCTCTTATATCCTTTATTATTTCCCAAAACAACAATATTCCACGCATTAAAAAAATAATTGAGGCTATTTGCTTGACTTGCGGCAACAAAATTGACATTCCCGAGGAGATGCGTCCTCACTTATCCGAGGTGTCCTCGCTGTGCTCATTTCCTGATGCCCATGCGTTGGAGCAACTTGGAGAGCAGGGGCTTTACGAGCTTAAAACGGGATTTAGAGCTAAGTACATATACGATGCGGTAACGAAAATTTCAAGCGGGGAGCTTTCTCTTGTTGACATTGGGGCGTTGGACAGCACGCAGGAGTGCATTGAAGCTCTTTGCCGCGTCAAGGGTGTGGGGCCAAAGGTGGCTAGCTGTATCGCTCTTTTCGGCATGGCTCGGTATGATGCCTTTCCGATAGATGTCTGGATAAAGAGGGTTGCCGAAAAGTATTTCTCCGAATGTGAGGACTTTTCGGGGGAGATGTTTGGAAAATACGCGGGCATTGCCCAGCAGTATCTGTTTTATTACGAGCGTTATCTCGGTGGAGAATAATACTACTCTCACAAGCGAAAGCGGATTTTGATTTAAACAATAAAAAAGGACGAGGGAGTAAAACCCCTCGTCCTTTTTTGTTATATTGGCGGTATGGCGTTATTTTACCATGCCGTATCCGCCTGCGTATTTACTTATCTCGCTTACCGCGACAAACATTTTATTGTCGCATTCGCTGCGAAGATCCTTTAAAAGCTTTCCCGCTTCCTTTCTTGCAATCACCACGAATATCATGTTCATTTTGTCCTTTGAGCCATGTCCCTCAAAAACAGTATATCCCATGTTGTGGGCTTTAAGATATGCAAGTATCTTTTCGGTGCTTTCGTCATTTGCTATTATTTCAAGGTTTGATGTGCCGAGCGCAATCTTGCTTTCCAGCGTTGAGCCGAGGAAAAGTCCCACTGCGTATCCGACACAGTAGAATGCAAGCAGGAAAAGGTTATCTCCCAGCGTGCCTATTATTGTAGATATCACAAGTCCCCATATAAGACATTCGAGCAATCCTAGCCCTGCCGCTTTTGCTCTTTGTCCCTTTACCATCATACAGGTTTTAAGTGATTGTATGGTTATCTCTATTATTTTTGCCGCGCATACGATAATGCACACGAGCACGGGCGGGATAGATGCTAAAAATTCAGACATTTTGTTTCTCCATTAAAAATTTTGTTTACTGCCAGAAATCAAGTTCCTCGTTAATTCCTATATCCTTTGCGCGGAAAACAGGGTTCTTGCCCTCTTTTCTTTGCTTGCAGTAGTCTTGCAGACAGCGGACGGGGTATTTTGAGAGTATTATTATGACCGGCACATTTACTATTACCATAAGCGCCTGAGTAAGCTCGGCAAAGCCCCAAACGATGCCCGCTGACGCGATAGCTCCGACAAACACGAGCGCGGTCGCGCCAAGAACGAAAATAAGCATTGCCTTTTTTCCGAGAGAACGCTTGAAAATGAACTTCAAGCAGCCCTCGCAGTAGGCATAGTTTCCTATAAGTGTTGTAAACGCGAACAGGGAAAGCGCTACGGCGATGAATATTGGACCGAACGCGCCTAGTGTGTTCGACAGAGAATCCTGAACATACATGGCTTCCTTATTTGCATAGCTCGCAAAGGGAATTCCTGATGAAAGGCACATGAATGCTGTGCAGGTACAAACAAGTAATGTATCAAGAAATACAGAGAGCATTTGAACAAGTCCCTGCTTTGCGGGGTGAGAGGTATCGGCGGTTGCCGCCGCATTGGGCGCAGATCCCATGCCTGCTTCGTTTGAATAAAGTCCTCGTTTTATTCCGTACATAAGGCAAGAGCCTGTAAATCCGCCGAAAATTGCCTTTATGTTAAATGCGTCCTTGAATATAAGGCTGAACATGGAGGGGATATTCTTATAATTGATGAAAAGCACCACAACAGACACTAAAATATATAATACTCCCATGAGGGGAACAAGTATTCCGGTGACCTTGGACAAGCGCTTTGCTCCGCCTATTACACACACAGCAAAGAGAACTGCCAGAATTCCTCCTATTACGAACGGAGTTATATTTGCGTTGTAGAATGAAAAGTTTTCAAATGACGCTTGAACATTGTATGATGCAAGCATATTAAATCCGATAGCGTATGTTATTATTATCAGAATGGAAAATACAATGCCGAGAGGGCGGCATTTGAGCTTATCCTGCATATAAAATGCAGGGCCTCCGTAGCTTGAACCATCGGGGTTGCGCTTTTTGAATATTTGCGCGAGCGTTGATTCAGCAAAAGCCAAAGCGCCGCCGAGAATAGCTGTTACCCACATCCAGAATACAGCGCCAGGGCCACCTATGCATATAGCTCCCGCTACGCCTATTATGTTTCCTGTTCCAACACGCGATGCGGTGGAAATCATGAGCGCTCCGAACGAGGAAATTCCGTTCTCTGTCTTGGGTTTGTCCATTATTACCTTGAAGCACTCGGGGAACATGCGGATCTGAATGAATTTAAAGCGAATGGTGAGGAATATTCCGCCCAATAGCAAAATTAGCGGTACGCACCACGGCTGATACAAAAGATCACTTATTGAAGTGATAATGCTGTTTATAAATCCCATATTTATAACCTCTCAGATTTTTCTCCTTAA
>JAGCJD010000252.1 GCA_017648425.1 Clostridia bacterium
CAAAAGTGTTTTCAGTCTTCCCGAGCCGTGGAATACTACGATAGAAAGCGTTCTTTCCTCGTTAAGTCTGTCCTGCGCGGGGGTGGGCATTATTCCGCCACCGTAAAATCTGCCGTTCATGGAGGACGCTACCCAAGCCTTTTTATATGTTTTTGTAACTCCGTCAACGGTGACGGTAGCGTTTCTCTTTTTGAAGTAGAAAAGAAGTCCCTTTATAGCAATTCCCGCATAGTTTATAGGCTTGTCGGACTTGCCTTTAAGCTCGTCACCTACCTCGCAGGCGTATCCGTCAATACCGTATCCTATGCCGTTTATAAAGAGCTGTTCTATTCCGTTTACATAAACGGTGGGAAGCTCCTTTAAATACTTGTCAATGCAGAAAGGCATATCCGAAGCTGTCTTTTTTAAATCAAATGCGAAATCATTTCCCGTTCCCGAGGGATAATAGTAAATGGGATTTGAAAATTCAATTCCGCGTGTGTCGTTTACAAAGCGGTTGATAGTACCGTCGCCACCGCAGAGGATTACCTTTTCGTCATTTTCAATGCCTGCAAAAAAGTCGGCATATGAGTCTATTTTCGTAATGTCGCAGAAAACAAGCTTACTGTCGGTAATCATGCTTTCAAGCATACGAGCCTGAGCCTCTCCGTGACTGTTATTTGCCTTTGGATTATAGAGTACATATTGCTTTTCCATAAGCTTTCTCCGTTAAATAAAATATTTTTACGAGGGTACACAACAGTATTCTATCACAAACGACATTTTTTGTCAAGCATATTGAAGCCAAAAATGTTGATACAGCAACATTTTTTAGTGTTTTTATTTAGTATTATTGACAATGATGGTAATTTATGATAAACTTAATACAATAAATTTCAAAAGGAGCTTTGATATGGTAAAAATAATTCTCGGGATTGAAGGTATGAGATGCGAGATGTGCGAGGCTCACATGGATAAGGCTGTGAATGAGAATTTCAAGGTCAAGAGAGTAGCATCCTCACACAAAAAGAACACAACGGTCATAGTATCCAAGGAGGATATTGCCGAGGATAAGCTTAGAGAGGTAGTAGAGGCAGAGGGATTTACTCTTACCTCATATAAGAGCGAGCCTTATGAGAAAAAGGGATTATTCTCATTTTGCAAGAAATAAGAAAAAACCGCAAACGCGGTTTTTTCTTTTTGTCGCTTAAAGCAACGGTATTCCGTTTTCCTTACAAATGCGTACGGTTTCGCTATCCCATATGCTGGATTGGACCTCGCCTACATGAGCGCAGCCCATCATGAGCATACAAAGGCGTGACTGTCCTATTCCTCCGCCTATCGTGAGGGGAAGCTCATCGTTGAGCAGCATTTTGTGGAAGGGAAGCTCGCGTCTGCTGTCACAGCCCGCAAGCGTGAGCTGGCGATCAAGAGCCTCGGCGTCAACACGAATTCCCATAGAGGAAATTTCAACTCCTCTGCCGAGAACATCGTTCCAGAAGAATATGGCGCCGTTGAGCTGCCAATCGTCATAGTCGGGAGCTCTGCCATCGTGAGGCTTGCCCGAGCGGAGCTTTCCCCCTATCTGCATTATAAATGCTGTCTTATGCTCCTTTACATAAGCGCTTTCACGCTCCGAGCCCGTCATATTGGGGTACATGTCCTCAAGCTCCTGAGTGGTAACAAAGGATACCTCGCGGCAAAGCTCTACCGCAAGCTGAGGGAAGCGCGCGTGAAGACGCTCGTTGGTGTTGCATATAGCGCCTACTATTTCGTTTACTACGGATTTAAGGTATTCGATGTTTCTTGTTTCCCTGGTGATTATCTTTTCCCAATCCCACTGGTCAACATATATGGAGTGGAGGTTATCAAGGCTCTCATCGCGTCTTATAGCGTTCATGTCCGTATAAAGACCGTTACCAACGGAGAAGTTATATCTTTTAAGAGCCAGACGCTTCCATTTTGCCAAGGAGTGTACGACCTGAGCCTCAACTCCTATTGCGGGAACATCAAAGGAAACGGGACGCTCGTATCCGTTTAAGTTGTCGTTAAGTCCCGATTGCTCGGTGACGAACAGGGGCGCGGATACGCGCTTTAAATTGAGCGCTGACGCGAATTCCTCCTGAAAGGTCTGCTTTATATAAGCTATTGCCTTTTGAGTATTGTACTCGTCAAGCGGTGGGCGATAGCCCTCGGGAATATATATCTTGTTCATAGTATCTCCTTTTTATGACACTTTACAATCTATACTATTATATAATAAAACACGACTAAAATCAATAGATTTACGCAAATTTGTTTACAAAGAGAATGAAAAAGCACCTGCAAACGGTTTGCAGGTGCTATTTCATCAATATTCAGCGTTTCCTACTGTTCTGGGGTAGGGGATAACATCACGAATGTTGGA
>JAGCJD010000253.1 GCA_017648425.1 Clostridia bacterium
ATGAGCCCGTGGATCTTTGGGTAGAGGGCGTGTTCGTTGGAGCAGGCTTTGAGGCAAATAAAGATGGTATAGCAGTTGCATTCGTAGGTAGTGACGGTGTAACGCATAGAAATTACAAAATATAAGCTTACGAAAGCAAGGAGAAGCAAAATGAAAAAATACGATATAGCGGCTATTATATGGCCCGCTTATACGGGTGATGAGCCCCGAACTCGTATCTTCTGGCCTGAGGGCTACGGCGAGTGGCAGACGGTTAAGGCAGTAAAGCCTAAATTCGAGGGGCATATGTGGCCGAGAAGACCGCTTTGGGGCTATGTAAACGAGGCAGATCCATTTGTTATGGAAATGCAGATAGAGGCAGCGACCTCGCACGGAGTTAATGTATTCATATACGACTGGTATTGGTACGATAACCGTCCGTTCCTTGAACAGTGCCTTGACAATGGATTTTTAAAGGCAAGAAACAAGGATAAAATGAAGTTCTATCTCATGTGGGCAAACCACACGGCGACTTCCATGTGGGATACGAGAACGGCGAACAGATGGGATCCTATCTGGGACGGAGCTGTTGACAGAAAGACATTTGAGTTTATCGCAAACAGAACTATTGAGAAGTACTTTACAGAGCCTAACTACTACAAGATAGACGGCAAGCCCGTTTATATGCTGTTCGATATTGAAAACCTTGTAAGAGGTCTTGGCGGTGTAAGCGAAACGCTTGATGCGCTTGAATGGTTCAGAGAGCAGACCAAAAAGGCAGGTTTCCCGGGACTTGAACTCCACTATACGGTTCGAGGCAAGGGATATATGGATAAGATAATTGACGAGGAAACGGGAATGACCATACTGACATTTGTCAATATGTGTAATTTTGACGGTGTTACTCACTACGGCTACACCGATTTCGTTGATACAAAGAAGTCTTATCCCGATGTAGTTCGTGATGTTGAGGTTGGATACGCGCAGGTAAAGGAAACTGTTAAAGCTCCTTACTACCCCAATGTATCCATGGGCTGGGACCCCAACCCCAGATATCCTCACTTTATTGACGAGATTTGCTACGACACAACTCCCGAGAATATAGAAAAGGGATTTGCGCTCGCAAAGAAATACATAGACGAGTCCACGGACTTAAAAGCTCCGCTTATCGTTGTAAACAGCTGGAACGAATGGACAGAGGGAACATACCTCCAGCCTGACGATATAAACGGATACGGTTATTTGGAAGCAATTAAAAAAATATTTATAAAAGAAGAAAAGGAGAATTAACAAATGAAAAAAAGAATTGCACTCATTTTGGCGCTCATCTTTATCTTGTCTTCCTTTGTTGTCGTTTTCAGCGGCTGTAAGAAGGACGATGCGGGTGAGGAGTCAGACACTGTTGACTTGTCCGCAGAAGCAGAGAAGGAACAGTACAACCGCGAGCCCGAAGACCTTGGCGGATTTGAGCTCAAAGTTCTTACAGTAAAGAGCGGAACATGGAACATGCAAACCGATCTTGCTCCCACCGAGCTTGACGGTCAGGTAATCAATACCGCTGTTTACGAAAGAAATATGCTTGTTCAGTCCCTTTACAACGCAAAGATAGTTGCGCACGAGGATGCTGAATATTACGGCGGCACCGATCGCTTTTACACCGACCAGTATGCTGAGGAATTTTTCTACGATGCAGGATATTGTGAGGGTTCGTCCGTTAACACTCTTGTTACATCAGGATTTTTGATGAATCTTTACGATGTTCCTGAGCTTCAGCTCGATCAGAACTGGTGGAGCCAGCTTATCAAGAAGGAAGCAACGCTTGGCTCAGGAAAGTACTCAAAGCTTTACTTTACACAGAGCAACCTTTCTCTTACAGCGTTTGACCTTACATGGTGTGTTTACTACAACAAGGATATACACGCAACCAACAAAATAGAAAATCTTTATGATCTCGTAAGAAGCGGCGAGTGGACTATTGATAAAATGAAGACCATTGCAGCTTCTGCTGCTAGCTTGGTAGATGACACGAGCTACACATACTCAAAGGATGGAACATCCATTTACGGAATTACTACTTATTGGAACGGCGCAAAGGCGTTGCTTGACGGATGTAATGTTCAGTATGTTGCCAGAAATTCAGATGGTGAGCCTATTCCTAATATAGCTAATGAAAGATTTATGACACTTGCTCAGAAGTTAGCAGAACTTTTCGATGAGCAAGGTACATTTACTCTCGGTGGCCCCAGCTCTGAAGAAGGCACCGTAGGTAATTCCGAAGACTATAAGCGCATATTCAATGCAAAGAGAGCATTGTTCTGCGTAGCAGAGGTAAAATCCAGCGTAAGTGATTTCAGAGAATATGACGGAGACTTTGGAATTCTTCCTTTGCCTAAGTATGATTCGGCTCAGGCTGAATATCGTTCATGGATAAACTACCTTGCTCCTGTTCTCGTTATGCCTTCTTCGCTTAGCAAGGA
>JAGCJD010000018.1 GCA_017648425.1 Clostridia bacterium
AGCGAGCCTCATAACTTTAAACTAAAACAACAAAAAGAGCAGACACATAAGGTATTATACCTCGCGTGTCTGCCCCATTGGTGTTATTCTTGCTTGTCGTCTTCGTTTTCGGCTTCGGCTTCGTCTTCGGCTTCGGCTTCGGCTTCGGCAAATTCTTCTATGTCGGAGATAGGCTCAATGTCCTCTGAGAAATCTGCTGCCTCTGCTTGCTCAGCATCGGGTTCATTTTCGTCTGCTATTATATCGCTGTCAGTGTTATGCGATATATTTTCTCCGTTTTCCTCCGCTTCAAGACGGCGTCTTTCAGCTTCCTGCGCTTTGCGGCGCTTTTCGTTTTCTTCGCGGCTCTTGCGCTTCTTTGCTTCGGTCATTTCTTCAAGGTCCTCAAAGGTAACACCGCCCTCCATTGCTGCCTTGAATTGCTCTCCGTCCATTATCTCGTTCTTTACAAGGAACTCTGCGATAAAGTGGAGCTTATCCATGTTTTCGTTCAATATACGCTTTGCGTTTTCATAAGCCTCGCTTATTATTGCATGGATCTCAAGGTCTATCTTTGAAGCGGTTTCATCTGAATAGTCCTGCGTGTGTGAGAAATCGCGGCCAAGGAATACTTCTCCCTGTTCAACTCCGAACGCGCGCAAGCCGAGCTCCTCGCTCATTCCAAGTCTTGTGACCATATTCTTTGCAATATCCGTTGCGCGCTGAATGTCATTTGATGCGCCTCCCGAAACATCTCCGAATATAAGCTCCTCTGCGGCTCTGCCTCCGAGAAGCATAGCGATCTTTTCCTTTAACTCGTTCTTATATACGCTGTATTTATCTTCCTTTGGAGGATTGAGCGTGTATCCGAGAGCGTTTCCGCTGGGAATTATAGATATTTGCTGTACGGGATCCATGGTGGGAAGCACATGTGCTATAATTGCGTGTCCTGCCTCGTGGTATGCGGTGTTCTTCTTTTCACGCTCTTTCATAGCGCGGGATTTCTTCTTAGGACCAGCTATTACCTTAATAAATGCGTCCTCAATGTCGTCCATGCCGATAAGTGTCTTTCCGCGTCTTGCCGCCAAAAGAGCAGCCTCGTTAAGAAGATTGGAAAGATCTGCGCCAGTAAAGCCCGAGGTCGTCTTGGCTATCTGCGCCATATCAACGCCCTCTTCAAGGGGCTTGTTTCTTGCGTGTACCTTTAGTATCTCCTCGCGTCCCTTGATGTCGGGATAGTTTACAGTTACTTGTCTGTCAAATCGTCCTGGGCGGAGAAGTGCGGGATCGAGAATGTCGGGGCGGTTGGTTGCCGCTATAACTATAATGCCATCGTGTGATCCAAATCCGTCCATTTCAACGAGAAGCTGGTTGAGCGTTTGCTCACGCTCGTCGTGTCCGCCGCCAAGGCCTGCGCCTCTGTGGCGTCCGACAGCGTCTATCTCGTCTATGAATATTATGGATGCTGGATGTTTTCTTGCGTTTTCAAACAGGTCGCGAACGCGGGAAGCGCCTACGCCGACATACATTTCAACAAAGTCAGAGCCCGAGATCGAGAAGAAGGGAACACTTGCTTCTCCTGCTACTGCCTTTGCGAGCAGAGTTTTACCTGTTCCAGGAGGGCCCACGAGAAGAACTCCGTGGGGTATCTTTGCTCCGAGATGAGTGAATTTTTGGGGATCACGCAAAAATTCAACGACCTCTTGAAGCTCCTCTTTTTCCTCGTCTGCTCCTGCAACATCGGTAAAGAGCACCTTGTTTTTATCGTTTTGCGGTGTTTTTACTCTTGCTTTTCCAAAGGAGCTTATCTTTCCTGCTCCTCCTGCGCCGCCCGCCTGCTTCATTACGACTACCCAAAGTATGATAACTATAACTATTACCAATACATAAGGCAAAAAGCTTACCCACCAGGGCATTACAGTTACGGGCTCAATGTCGTAGCTCTCAATATTTACATTTTGCTCGGTATAGTATTTTCCGCAGTCATTTACGAAAAGGTTGAGACTTTGAAGCTGGTAGCCTATCTTTGAAGTGTTCAGATCTTCAACCGTTTTTGGAGTACCGCCCTCGGGGACTTCCTGCGTTTCAAGCGCTCGAAGCTCCTCAATGTCGTACACCTCCATTGAGATATAGTCGTTTTCGTCAACGGTAAATGACTTTACGGCATCGTTTTTGAAGTAGTTTACTATTTCGCTGTACTTGACCTCCTCTACCTCCTGATTACTGAACATCATTTATAACGCAAGTATTATTGCAATGATAAGAACGATGTAAAATAGTAGTACCTTAAAGTTGCTTTTCTTGTTATTGTTCATTTATAAATCTCCGTAAAATTACTGAATGTATCTGATTATCCGCCATATACTGAGGGTTTTAATACGCCTACATATGGAAGATTACGATATTTCTCGTTAAAATCAAGACCAAAGCCCACAACAAACTCGTCAGGGATCTCCATTCCGCAGTAGTCGGGTGTAAAGCTTACGACTCGCCTTGATGGCTTGTCAAGCAGAGTGCAGGTGCGGACGCTGTTTGCTCCTCTTTCCGAAAGGTATTTTACAAGGTGGGAGAGTGTGTTTCCGCTGTCGATTATATCTTCGATTATTATAAAATTCGCATCGGACAGATCCTCGCGTTTGATGTCTAGGTGGATATTTATTATTCCCGAAGATTTGCTTTCCGAACCGTATGACGACACCTTCATGAATTCGATCTCCAACGGAAGATCTATCTTTTTCATGAGCGCTGAGGTGAACATCAACGAGCCTTTGAGTATGCATATCAGCACGAGCTTTTTTTCTGAATTCCTATAATCGTTGCAGATTTGTTTTGCGATAGTTGATGTTATTTCATCAAGCTTTTCCTCGCTTACAAGTATGTATTTAAGATCGTTTGTCATATACATCAGCCTTTCCGATTTGTTAAAATATCCTTTAAAGCAGTCCGAATTTAATGCAAACGGCGGTCTTTTCATGCTCGTTTGCTTTTAGCCCCGCTCCATCACGAGTTGCAACGAATGGTATGGCAACAATGCCTTTATCGTCACATATCATTGGCAAGCGGTAACGCATATCAAGCGGTATCTTCATATCGCACAGCAGCTTTTTTACGCTTTTGTTTATACCGCGTATTCTTATTTTATCTCCTGCAAGTCTATTTCTTGCATAAAGATCACCACTTATTTTATCAAAATCTAAATACAATAGTGTTGACTTTTTGTAAATATTTATCGTGTTTTGTGAATTTCCAATGATGATTTGGGCATTAATAGCTGAAGCATCATTTACGCCCTCTCCAAGCTTTACGCAAAATTCATCGGGCGGAGTTGCCTTTTCTACACCCTTTTCAAGGTAAAGTCTGCCACTCTCTATCTTTGCCTTTACATCTAATGGTAAGTCGATTGATGAGTGCGCAACGCATGATCTGCACAGTTCGCGGATAGAGGATATATGAATGTGCTCGAGCGTTCCACCCTCTGAAACATGCTTATAAAGCGCCATTATTGCTCTGTTTGCGATAGATGGCGGAGATGAAAGCAATTTTTCGCACTCAAACGAGGCGTCATCGTTCATTTCGTCAAGAAACCATTCAGCCATGCTGTCAAGGCAGAGCGCGTCCTGCTTTAACGAGCAGGAGAGCCTTGCGGAGTTTTCCACCACGCCTGAATTTATCCTTTTGAGAGCGGGTATTATTTCCGCCCGTATCATGTTTCGCGTATATTCGGTATCCGTGTTGGTGCTGTCGGTGACAAAGCAAAGGTCGTTTGACGAGCAATACTCTAAGATCAGATCCTTGCTCATGCGAAGTATCGGGCGCACGACCGTGCCGTAACGGCATGAGCGGGAAACGGGTATACCGCACATTCCCTCAATACCGCACCCACGCGCAAGATTGAATATTTGTGTTTCCAAATTATCGTTTGCATTATGCGCCGTTGCAAGCAGGCGTATGCCATGCTCTTTCATTATGCTGTCAAAAAACTCGTATCTTACAAGCCTTGCAGCCGTTTCAATGCTTAAAGAATGCTCCTTTGCATACTTTGGCACATCTTTTCTGCATACAAATATTTCAACATTCAGCTTTTTTGCAAACTCAAGGCAAAACTGCTCATCTCTGTCAGCTTCCTCTCCGCGTATCATATGATTTATATGAGCCGCGTATACCTTTCCTCCGCAAGCCTTTGCATTGGCGGCACACATATGGAGCAGAGCGGTTGAATCCGAGCCGCCCGAAAATGCAACGAGCACAGGTGAGCTCTCAGCCTCTCCCGTAAGTGTGGCGGGAGAAATAAATTCACGGGGAAGTGAATATTCTGTTCTGCTCATTAGGGCTCATCTCCGATATTTTTGGCAATAGTACGGAACTTTGTATATCTTCCTATCCAGCCCATCTTTACGGTTTGTGTTGAGCCGTGACGGTTCTTTGCTACAATTACCTCGGCAACACAGCCGTCATCGCTTCCTGCATCCTTTTTATCGTAATAGTCGTCCTTGTAAAGGAAGATTACTACATCGGCATCCTGCTCGATAGCACCCGAGTCACGGAGGTCGGAAAGCATGGGGCGTTTATCTGTTCTTGATTCAGGACCACGGGAGAGCTGAGCGCAGCATATAACGGGAACATTCAGCTCCTTGGCCATTATTTTGAGGTTACGGGAAATTTCCGCTACCTCATTTACTCTGTTATCTATGCGTCTGTCGCTTTGCATAAGTCCCAGATAGTCCACAACTACAAGACCGAGATTTTTGACACGGCGAAGCTTTGCCTTCATTCCCGTAACGGTCATTCCCGTTGTGTCGTCTATGAGAATATTTGTACCAGCAAGCTTTGTTGTGGTCTTTGCTATTTCATTCCACTGCTTTGCGTCAAGCTTGCCTGTTCTGAGAGCTACGCTATCTATCATGGCTTCACTTGAAATAATTCTGCTTACGAGCTGCTCGGCAGACATTTCAAGCGAGAAGATACATACTGTTTTATTGGATTGTACGGCAACATTCGTTGCGATGTTGAGCGCAAACGAGGTCTTACCCATACCAGGACGAGCACCCACGAGAATAAGGTCGGAATTTCCAATTCCCGCAAGTACATTGTCAACATCTGAAAATCCTGTTCGTGTTCCCTGAGCGGACTCTCCTTCGGTTGACATTGTATGGAGATTTTTATATACATCATCTAAAACATCGCTTATGTGCTTGAAATTTTTAACATCTCTTCCTTGCGCAATATCAAAAATAAGGCTCTCTGCGTAGTTTACAAGCATGGAGGCATCGCCTTCCTCGCTGTAAGCCTTATCGGTTATATCCCCACAGACCTCGATAAGTCTGCGCAACACGCTCTTGTCCTTGATTATTTTTGCATAGTCCCTGACATTGAGGGCGTTGTTGCCCTTGTGCATGAGCTGTGTGATATAATCGGTTGCCGCGCTCTCTGTATATACGCCCTTTGTTACGAGCGCATTTACAAGCGTAACGAAATCTATATCCTTGCTATCTACAAACAGTTCCTTTAAAGCGGTGAATATCTCTGTATGCTCGGAAATATAGAAGTCATCGGGATCTACTATCTGTACGACATCCTCGAGCGTACGGGGGCTTATTATTATTGAGCCCAGCAGGGATTGCTCTGTCACAAGAGAAAAGGGCAATTTTTTAAGAAGCTCGTCGTTCATTGACTTTTTCCTTCCTTATATTTATAGCTTAAATTACTGCTTTGAGGTCACGAGAATATTTATCTTTCCCGATACATCTGAGAAAAGCTTAACATCAGCGGTGAAGTTGCCGAAGGTCTTTATATTTTCTTTGAGCGCTATTTTTCTCTTATCTATATCTATACCGTGCTCCTTTTTGAGAGCCTCGGCGATCTCCTTTGTTGTGACCGAGCCGTAAAGTCTTTTGTCAGGACCTGATGCGTATTCAAAACGAACGGTTATATCTTTGAGCTTTTCGGCAATATCCTTTGCCTGCTGTCTTTCAACATCTATTTTGTGCTGTTTGGATGCCTCTTTGTTCTTAACTACATTGAGCGCTGAGTTATCTGCGGGAACTGCAAGTTTTTTGGGAAGCAGAAAGTTGCGGGCGTATCCGTCCGAAACCTCAATGACCTGATCCTTTTTTCCTTGTCCCTTTACATCCTGAGTTAAAATTACTTTCATATTATCTCCTTATTTATTTGTGTCGTCCATATATTCGTTTATTGCCTCTATCAGCTTTTCCTTTGCTGTGTCGAGCTGCGAGTCGGCAACGACTGCGCCCGCTACATCAAAATGTCCTCCTCCGCCTATCTTTTCAAGTATGAGCTGAACATTTATCTTGCCGTTCGAGCGACCTGAAATGTGTACCATATTACCGATAAGCACGAGCGCGAATGCGGCGTTTACATTTCTTACTGACAAAAGCTTATCTGCTGCTTTTGCCGCGGCAACTCTATCCTGTGATGAGCCAGTGCCCTCGCTTGTGGTGATGGCAATTTCGTTTCGGTATATTTCAGCGCCCATGCCAAACTGCGCTTCGGTATGATAATCCTCAAATGCAAGCTCGAAAAATGTGCGAGCGTATTCGGGACTTGCCCCTGCGCTGCGAAGATAAAGCGCGGCGGCAAATGTACGAGTTCCTACGGTGCGGGTGAAGTTTTGAGTGTCCACCATTATTCCTGCCATAAGAACATTAGCCTCTTCCTTTCTGAGTGTTCCAACGGGAACGCTGAATTCCAATATCTCACTTATGAGCTCGGAAGCAGATGAGGCGGAGGGATCTATATATACGAGCTGAGGCTCATTCTCAAACTCTTCTTTCTTTATGTGGTGGTCGATAACTACGGTCTTGAAGGAGTTTGCGGCTATTTCGGGAGCTTCAAGTATCTTGAAATTGTTTGCGTCCACAATAACCAGCAATGTTCCGAATTCGCTTTCTCCAAGTCCTGTTACATCGTCAACGAAAATGTTTTTGTAGTCGGCAAGCTCACAAAGCCTATTGGTACAAGCCTTGAAATTCTCACTTTCAGTATTTGTAACTATCTTTACTCTTACCCCAAGGTACATAGAGAGCGCCGCAATTCCAATGCACGCTCCGATAGAGTCGAAGTCGGGATTGCTGTGTCCCATTACTATGACATTGGAGGCGTTTTGTATCATGGAACAGAGCTTTGTGGAAATAACTCGGGAGTGACCGCCCGATTTCTTTTGTTGGCTCTTTGTTTTGCCTCCAAAGAAGAATGTTCCTGTTTCGTTTTTCATTACTGCCTGGTCGCCTCCGCGTTGGAGAGCCATTTCGAGGCACACGAGCGCCTCATGCTCCCTTTCGGCAAGAGTATCACCCATAGTAGTAATTCCTATGGATATGGTGATAGGCATATTGTCCTCGCCAAGCGTTACCTCACGAACTCGATCAAGTATCTCGAACTTTGCTTTTGCACAAGCGAGCATGCTCTGTCTTGTGAAAAGCAACATGTATTTATGTCTGTCGTATTCGCGGAGAATACCGCCGCGTTCCTTTGCCCATTGTTTAAGTATAGCATCTACATGAGTGGCTTCAGCCTGATAACTTACCTGAGCGTACTGCGCTATCTCGTCAAGGTTATCTATAACTATATAAGCAACGCAGGAGTGTTCTGCACGGTGCTTTGCGCTGAGAGCGCGAAGCTCGGTAACATCATTGAACATTAAGAGATAGAACAGCTTACCCTTTGAATAAAGCGGATAGCAGTCAATATGAAAATCCTTATCTGCTATCTGACAAATCGTCTTTTTATCGCTGAGCAGTTCAATATCCTCTTGATCCTCCTCGGGAATTTCGGATATATCACTGTCCGTTGCGTGTTTTACAATGTAATCAAAAGGAATATCGCAGATCTCCTTTATGTCGGAGTTGAATACTGTTGCGGCAGCGCCTGCAATATTTTTCATAGCGGAGTTTACGGTAACTATTTTTCCCTTATCCGTAACTACTGCGTAAGGAGAACGAAGCAAATGACGGAATGTGTATATAACGCCGTTGTTTTGCTCCTCTGAGGCATCAGATGCTATTCTGAAAAGGCTCATACGCTTTTGCACGGATAGATGTATAATGACTGAGGCTATCAGATATATGATTACCAGAGCCAAGGCGCATATTGCCACGGGAATTCTCGTATAGGTGCAGAGAATTACATGTATGGCAAAAAACAGTATGGCCATTATTATGCTGACGAGTGACGGAAGCTCCACCAAACGCTTAAAGAGATCAAATTTCTTGTTTGACATGAATTGTATCCTTTCCTGTCTTATGCGTTAATTTGATTTTTCTGATTTTTTTCTTGTAATGTGCGCGGCTATTATGAGTATTGCTCCAAGTAACGATACTCCTATTATGGCAAACGGGGACAGACTTACGAGCATGAATATTATTGCAAAATAGATGAGCGTGCCAAAGCAGGAAGGACCTTTTTTGGCGTTGAGCGCTCTTATTCCTGCAAGTGCCGTAAGAATAAGTCCAGGGGCGAGAACGAGCAGCAGATTTTCGGCTGCCGTTCCATATATTGCGGTGTTCTCTGAAACGAGAACAAATGAAAGCACAAGTGATACTATATATATTATGGCGGAATAAATGCTCATGTCAAAGGTGAGCATGGGGATCGCCTGCTTTTTCTCTTCAATAGTCACATAGTTTATGGAGAGAAAAAGCGAATGTATTACATATGCCATGATATTGGCGAATGTTATTATGAGCGCGGGGAGAAGATTGAATAATGATGAAACGGTGAGCTCAATAGTGTTTTTTATATCTGTTGAGGTAAGGTCGTATCCGATTATCGAGCCAATCTCCTCGGTCGCAGAGCCTAGCAATACCGTAAGCTGCTCTCTGACAGCCTCAATAAGTGCCTTTGAGGATTGTATCGAGATCTCTCCGTAGGTCGAATAAACGGCAGATGCGAACAATGCGACTACCGAAAGACATATTCCAGCGGATACATAGCATACTGCTGAAACTCTGCCGAGCTGTTTGTTTGCCGAGTAAGCAAGCAGGAGAGAGCAGGGGAGAGCCGATACGCAAAGTATGGCAGCGGATACGCTGTTGAATAAAAGAAACGATATGGCTACTGCTATCAAGGGCATTCCCCACGCGAACGGGCTCTTCTTTTTGAATATCAAAAAAGCAAATATGCATGCCGATGAGATAAATGCGGATATAAGTCCTATTGGGGCAAGTATTCCGCCGAGTATGACAAACAGTCCAACGATTATTGCATAAGTGATAATTGCGTGGAAGCTTCGCGCCGCCAAGGCGAGAACGAAAATTCCCAAAACACATACACCGAGCGCAAGCGCGGCGCTTGCAAATTCTCCCATTGGAACAAACAATGAGACGGGTATATAAACGCTCGCAAGTGCATAAAACAGACAACAAAGCGCCGTTTGCATAACGCCCTGCGCTTGATCGGATATTCTTTTTTGAGATTGAATGCTTTTATCTTCTCTTTTCATGAAACCTCTTATTGGTTGAATGACACCGTTACAATATTTGCGGACATAACTACCCTATTATATTATTATATCATAATATTCGCGTTTTGTAAACACTAAATTGGGAATTTGACGCTCTGTTTTTTTTGGATTTTTCATATTTAAAATAAAAAATTAAGAAAATGTTGAAAAAGGTATTGCAATAAAGGTAAAGGTGTGGTATAATAACGATGTATTCCGAGAGTGGGCTTCCAAAAAAGTCCACTCTTAATTGTTGATAAAATCATTTTGCAGATTTTGGAGGTGCGAATGGCTAAAACGGGAAAAGGCATTGCCGATGTAGTGCGAGAGCTTGCAGAACCTATTGCCGACGAGCTCGGCATATGGGTGTGGGATGTTGAATTCGTAAAAGAGGGCGCGCGCAGAGTGCTCCGTATAACCGTTGATTCCGAGAATGGCATTACGATAGAGGATTGCGAAAAAATGCACCGCGCGATCGACCCCGTGCTTGACGAGGCAGATCCGATTGCTGAGCAGTACTATCTTGAAGTCAGCTCGCCCGGAATAGAGCGAGAGCTTAAAAATGATATTCACATCGAGGCTTGTGAGGGCTGGGATGTTGAGGTAAAGCTTTATGCGCCTAAGGACGGCTCTAAAATGTTCAGGGGAGTGCTTCTTCCCTTGGGAGAAAACGGCGAGATACAGATACAGGCGGGTGACAGTGTTCTTTTGTTTGAGAGATCTGCCGTGGCAAAAATAAGTACCTATTTTGAACTTTAAATATAATGCGTAAGCAAAAGGAAGGAAATTAAAAATGAATAAGGAATTTTTTGTTGCTCTTGACCTTCTTGAAAAGGAGAAGGGCATACCCAAGCAATATATGATCGAAAAGATCGAGGCGGCATTGCTTTCTGCTTTTAAGAAGGAGTTTGGAAACAACACTCTTATGAGAATTGCTATCGACCCTGTCAAGGAAGATATGCGCGTATATCTCCAAAAGGAGGTAGTTGAGGAGGTAGTTAATCCTCAGTGTCAGATATCCTTGGAGGACGCAAAGGCTATAAGCAGAAGAAATACGCTTGGAAAGATGGTCGAGACCGAGGTAAAGCCCAAGAATTTCCGCAGACTTAGCGCGGCTGCCGCAAAATCTGTTATCATTCAGGGCATACGCGAGGGAGAGAGAAAGGCTATGCAGGACGCTTACGAGAGCAAGCGCGAGGAGATAATCACCGCTACTGTAAGCAAGGTGTTCCCCGAAAGCGGAAATGTTTTGCTTGAAACGGGCACGGGACACGCTACGCTGTTGAAGAGCGAACAGATCCCCGGTGAGACCTTTTATGTCGGTGACAGAGTAAAGGTATTCGTTATGGAGGTTAATAAAGAGGCTAAGGGACCGCTTGTTACGCTTTCACGCGCTCACGCAGGTCTTGTACGCAGAATATTCGAGCTTGAAATACCCGAGATCATTGACGGTGTAGTTCTCGTAAAGGGAGTTTCCCGTGAAGCGGGATCAAGAACCAAGATCTCTGTAATGTCGAGAGATGCAGATGTTGACGCGGTAGGAGCTTGTATCGGTAACCACGCTATAAGAATAGCAGGTATCGTAGAGGAGCTCAGAGGCGAAAAGATAGACATAGTTAAATACAGCGATATTCCCGAGGAGTATGTTGCTGAGGCGCTTGCGCCTGCGGTCGTTCGTTCCGTTACATTTACGGGCGAGAGAGCTTGCAAGGTAATAGTTGACGAGGATCAGCTCTCCTTGGCTATCGGTAAGGAAGGTCAGAACGCGCGCTTGGCTGCAAGGCTTACGGGCTTTAAGATAGATATTAAATCCGAGTAATATCGCGGAGGACACGGCAGTGCAGAAAAACACAGGACACAAGAAGATACCCGAGCGTCAGTGCCTTGGCTGTAACGAGCATAAGCCCAAAAAGGAGCTTCTTAGAGTGGTAAGGACACCTGAGGGAGAGATATTTCTTGACTTTACAGGCAAAAAGTCCGGAAGAGGCGCATATATCTGTCGTGATGTGACATGCTTGAAAAAGGCAAGAAAATCCAAACGGATAGACAAAACGCTTGATGTGAGTATTCCCGAGGAAATATATGACAAAATGGAAGGTGAGCTTTCCGATGAGTGATAAGGGTAATACCGAAAAGCTTTTGTTTTCTCTCGGATTGTGCCAAAAGGCAGGGAAAACCATCTGCGGAGTTCCAATGATATGCGAAGCTATGAGAAAGGGTGGAGCAAAATCCCCGCGTATAGTGATTGAGGCATTGGATACATCGGAGAATACACATAAAAGACTTACTGACAAATGCAAGTATTACAGCATACGGCATGTTCGCATATCATGTACGGTGGATACGCTGGCAGACGCGCTTGGAAAGAGCGCGCGGCTTGGCGCGGTAGCGGTTACTGATGAGGGACTGTGCCGCCTTATAGAAAAATACATCTAACCCCAAATGCATGGAAAGGAGTCCCGCAATCGGCACGGGACACGGTGTTAAAATATGGCAACAAATCAAGGAACGAATTTATTAAAGGTAACACAATTCTCAAAAGATATCAATATGAAAAGCAAGGATGTGCTTGATGTATTGGCGGGGAAGGGCATTGCTCTCAAATCCTCGTCCACGCTTGAGCCCGATCAGTTTGAGCTTTTGCTCAATACGCTTACTTCCGAAAACCAGATAGACAACATAGGCGACTATCTTGACGGCGTTACTTATATACCGTCAAAGGTGAGCAGTGACACTGCTAAAAAGCCGTCACAGCCTGCCGAGGTCGAGGAGAAGTCGACCGAGGTAAAGGAAGGCAAGATCGTTGAGCAAAAGGCAGCCGATGCCGTAAAGCCCAACCAGGAAAAGGTAAAGGACACAAAGCCTACCGCCACGGAAAAGCCTGCTCCCAAGACGCCCGCTGCTGAGAAAAAGGCAGATGCCGCAAACGATGCAAGAGCTGTATCGGGAGGTAACAAGCCAAGGACAGATGCTCCTGCAAGACCTGCTGAGCAGAAAAAGCCTGAGGCAAAGGCGTCTCAAAGACCTGCTATGACACAAGCGCAGAGAAACGCACAGGGCATGAGTGCAGACGAGAGAATAGAAAGATTTGCCCAGCAAAGACAAGGACAGCAAAACAATGACCGCCACGGCAAGCCTCAGTTCGATAAGCAGAGAGGCAACGGTCAGCAAAGACCTCAGGGACAGAAGAATGATCGCTTTGGCGGCGGTCAGATGTTCGATAAGGACGAAAGACAGCAAAAGGGACCTCGTGAGACATTTAAGCCTCAGGTAATAGTTCGCGGACAGACCGTTAAGGGCGATGTTGCTCCCAAGCAGAGAGGCGCTACTCGTGTTGTTGATATGC
>JAGCJD010000254.1 GCA_017648425.1 Clostridia bacterium
CTATTACTTTTTTGTCGGTTAGCTGTTGTATCGTATCTGCATACGAGAGGGCAATATTTTTGTCCAGAAATTCGCTTTCGTTATACTCACATTCTGCGCCTATTCTTTCTGCTTTTGAGATGCCCAGAGGGTGATAAGGCATAAGTTCAACTCGCAGTATGCTTTTGTATGCGCTTGCCAATTCCGCGATTTTTTTGAAATGCTCTGTATTGTCGTTTACCCCGGGTATAATAGGACACCTCAAAACAATGCTCGCGCCTGCTTTGTCAAGGGCAGAGAGACTTTCAAGTATGATACTATTATCAGCTCCTACAAATTTTTTGTGCATATCAGGATCGGTCAGCTTGTAATCGAAAAGGAATAGGTCTGTGTTTTTTGCGACCTTTAATATTTTTTCCTTACTTGTAAAGCCCGATGTTTCTATACAGACGGAATATCCCTCTTCTTTACACCTTTTTGTAAGCTCGTAAAGTCCCTCAAACTGCATGAAAGGCTCTCCGCCTGAGATAGTAACGCCGCCGTCCTCTGCAAAAAACACATCGTCCTTTTTTATTTCGGCTATTATCTCGTCTATCGTGTAGCTCTTTCCGAATATTTCAAGAGCGGAATAATTACACGCATCAACACATTTGCCGCATGAGGCGCAAAGATCTCTGTTGATTTTATGACCGTCCTTGCTTACCGAATGTACGCCGTTTGGGCATACTCTTTCACATGCTCCGCATAAAACGCAGTTTTTATCGGTATAGCTCAGGTTGTCGGAAGCACTTTTGCTTTCGGGGTTATGACACCATGCGCACTTCAAAGGACAGCCCTTGAAAAATACGACTGTTCTTATTCCAGGTCCATCGTGTAATGAAAAGTGTTGTATGTTGAATAGCTTTATCAATTTTTGAACGCTCCTTACATTTCGATTAATGTTCTCGATATGACTTCGTCTTGTTGGTTTTTGCCAAGTTTTACAAAGAAATCGCTATATCCTCCGATCCTTACCAAAAGATCTTTATAGAGCTCGGGATTTTTTTGCGCATTCAGCAGGTCTTCCGGAGAAATGACGCTGAATTGAAGCTGAGCGCCCTTTGTCTTTATATATCCTTTTATAAGGGACGATATTTTTTCTTTTTCAACGCCTTTGCTTATCTTGACATTTACAGCTGTTCCGCCAAGGAAGCGAGAGGGTTCCCAGAAAACAGTGGAGGAAAGGGAGATGGTTGGTCCAAGTGTATCGTAGCCCTGAACGGGGTTACAGCCGTCATGGAGAGGCATACCCGCCTTTCTTCCGTCGGGAGATGCTGAGGTCATTTCTCCCTCTCTGACATGGTAAAGGTATGAGAAATTACCCGGCAGAATGGTTGAACCTCGCACGGTTATCTTGTCACTGAATGCGTCAAGGATAGCATCGGTTACATTTTTCATGATCTGGTTTGACTGAGCATCGCCCGTTCCAAAATGCGGAACTTTATTGCGAATATAAAGGAGAAGCTCCTCATACCCCTCGTAGTTACATTTAAGCGCTTTTTTAAGCTCCTCTATGGTAATGCGGTTTTCTTCGAACACTATGCGCTTTATTACATTCAAGCATTCTCCCACATTTATAACTCCAAACAGATCGGGTTCAAGCTGATTATATCTTGCTCCGCCACTATCGTGCGTCAATCCGCGTTCTATACAATCGTGAATGAGAAGCGAGCATCTTACGGGGTCTGTGCTGTTCCTTGCCTGTTCGAGGAAGTAAAGATTTTCAAGCAGCACACGCTCCTTTACGACATTGTAAAAATGAGTGGTAAACGCTTTGAATACATCATCATAGGTCATTTCGTCAGTGCACTTATCAAACGCTTCAAGAAATACCTTTAAAACATTTATCATAGGGCTTGTGACATTAATGCCCGAACAACCTATGGGAGTTACCTCGACACAGCATGAAAGAGTGAACAGATTTGCGTCCCGTCTGTCAAATCCGTTTTGTACCATTGATTCAACGACAGCATCGTTGTTCCAGATCTGAGGCTGCGCGTATCCCTTTGTTATAAGCTCGGAAACATAGTCAAGTATCTCGTCACTCGTTTGATCTGTTACGCAAAAGCCTACATTAGGATCGGGAATACGGGTATGCTCAATAGCATTGAGAAAATGCCAGGTCAATTCGTTTTCAATAGGATTGCCGTCAGCATCGCGTCCGCCGAGCATAAGTCCCTCAGCCGCCCAACTCGGGCAGTTTTGAATGCTTAAAAGGTAGAAGCAGTCGATAAGCTCCTGAGCCTTTTCGGGGGTGAGCGTGCCGTTTGCTATATCTTTTTTGTAATAGGGGAGCAGGTAAAGATCGGGCTTACCGTAAGAATACAGACCGTACAGGTTAAATGTGAACATCTGAATGCTTTGGAGCGCCTCGCGGAATGTTCTTGCGGGCTTTGCGGGTACTTGCTCTAAAACCTTGTAAAGTTCAAGCAGATCCTTTTTGTCCTCACCCTCTGCTTGCTCTGCCATTTCAAGCGCGCGTTTTGCGTATGCTTGGCTTAGTTTTAGTAATCCTTCAAGTTCAAGCCTACTGCAAAGCAGAAACTCGTATCTCTCGGCCTGCAAGCCATCGTTAAGATCGATTTTTTGTATCTCGTCATTAACGAGCTCTATCATTCCGACAACGCCTTTATCAAGCAGTAGCTGGTAATCAAGACCTACATGGTCCTTTCTGCCCCAGTTTTCTATAACATATTGGTTTGCGGCGGTGTAGTCTGCGTAGAGCTTTTGTTCCTCTGCGGTAAGATCCCTGAGGTCGGGCTTTCCAACTATAATTTCCTTGGGAGAAATATTGGGAACAGTATTTTCGAGCATGTATTTTTCAGCGTATGATTTGCGTATGCGGGCGGTTGCAACTTTTGGATCGCGTTTACATCTTCGCCAACCTTCCATGTACAGCATGAATGCTATGTGGTGTCGGCAGTTATTTATAAGTCTGCGAGTTCTTGGCTCGTCATTTAAATAGTATTCGCGTAAAAAGGAAACTCTTGGCGAACAATTATAGGTCATTTTTTTCATGTTTTATCCTCCTATGTTGACAAGGGTTTTTGTTTATGATATAATCATATCACAGAATTTTATCAAAAGATATGATTATATGCTATAAAAAATATGAAAATCCTGAACTGTTTTTAGAGAGGTGTTTTTTTGAAGATACAGCTTGATATTTTAAAAAACTCAAAGCCTTTGGTAATACAATATGTGAGCAGTGTTTTTAACGAAAGTGATACGGACACGGAAATATATGACACCTGCAAGCTGTCTGTTTTTCTTACTGATGGGCTGGTTGCCATTGTAAACAATAAGCTTATAGGCGGAGAAAAGGGAGATATATTATTGTTCAATCCCAGAGAGATACATTTTGGCAGATTTATTCGTCAAGGCAATCACCGTTTTTTGGAGATCTATTTCCCGTACTCGTTTTTTGAAAGCTTTTGTAATTGCGGTGACCTTACATATGTATTTGATGATGCTTCTCCCGAGCGTATCAACTGTATAAAGGGAAGTGTTAACGAAAGAATCGAAATAATGGAGATGGCAGAGCGGATTGTATCGCTCATATCAGAGGGTGCGCCTGAAAATAACATGGAAATATATGCATGTATATTGAGACTTTTGACTATGAGCACAAAACTATATGAAAAAAGTAAAAATGCCAAAGTTGATGACGCCGTAACACCCTCTTATGTTATAAGGTGTATTGAATATATCTCCGAGCACTATTCCGAAAAATTAAGAGTAGAGGATATTGCGTCCATGCTCGGTTGCAGTGTTGCATATTTGTCCCGCCTGTTCAAGAAATATGTTGGTATGAGCTTGTACGATTATATAGTGGAATACAGAATAAATATAGCAAAGGCTATACTGAAAACAGATTGCTCTGTAACGGAAGCGTGCTATCTGTCAGGCTTTGGAGATTGCTCCAATTTTATAGGGAAATTCAAAAAGATCACGGGGGTTACCCCATTGCAATACAAAAAGATTGTTCAATCCTTTTGATATTGCTCCCTGAGCGGATTAAAATATTGTTGAAATTTGGAGGTCAAAATGTTTATTTTGAAAAGGCTTGGTTGCCGTATGTTTCAAACGGCATTCAAAATAGTTCTGCCGATATTACCTTACAGAGAGCCAAAAATATTGTCCTCTTGCTTGGAGCTTGGCGATGCCTTGAAAAAAGAAAATGTCAATTCAGTCCTTATCGTAACAGATGCAGGTATTGTAAAGAACGGATTGACGGTTGCTCTTTTAGATGAGTTAACGAAAAATGGAATAAGATACGCACTTTATGACAAAACACAGCCTAACCCCACTGTCGAAAATGTTGAGCAGGCGCTTTCTCTTTACCTGGAGAACGGGTGTAATGCGCTGATAGCTATCGGTGGGGGTTCTTCAATGGATTGCGCCAAGGCGGTGGGCTCAAGAGTTGTATATCCTAAAAGGACTGTTGGGCAGTTGGGAGGGCTCTTGCGTGTTCTTCGCAGGCTTCCTACCTTAATAGCTATACCTACTACTGCGGGTACGGGAAGTGAAACAACGCTTGCTTCCGTAATTACAGACGCAAAGGCTCAAAGTAAATATGCGTTGATGAGCTTTCCGTTGATACCTCATTATGCTGTTCTTGATGCCACTCTTACCTATACTTTGCCTACGCATCTGACAGCAACGACAGGAATGGACGCTCTCACTCATGCTGTGGAAGCTTATATTGGTCGTTCTACAACAAGGGAGACCAGAAGACTTGCTCTTGAAGCGACACGGCTGATATTTGAAAATTTGGAAAGGGCATATGCTGATGGTTACGACCGCGAGGCGAGAGAAAACATGCTGTATGCGTCTTATAAGGCGGGCGTTGCGTTTTCAAAATCCTATGTTGGATATATTCATGCCATTGCGCACTCTATCGGCGGAAAATATGGGACGCCTCACGGTCTTGCAAATGCTGTTATTATGCCGTATGTTTTAAGGTCTTACGGAAAAAGCGCATATAAAAAGCTTCATCGTCTTGGCGTTGCCACATGCGTGTGCTCTGCGAGTGACAGCGCTGAAATAGGGGCAGTGAAATTTATTGATGCAATCGTTCAACTTAATAACAGAATGAATATTCCCGACACGCTTCCCGAAATTCAAAGGCAGGATATACCCGAAATGGCGGAGCACGCAGAGAAGGAGGCTAATCCTCTTTATCCCGTTCCCAAGCTGATGACAAGAAAGGAACTGGAAGTTTTTTATTACAAGATAGGCGGAATTGAACGATAAATACTCCTTTTGCGCATAATTGCGGTGTTTGTCTTGTCGGGGTGACAAGGTATTCGCCTCTGGCGAAGATACTCGCGTTGCTTGTGTGCGAACTTGCGGTTGTTTTGCAAACCAACTTGAATTTGAGTACCCACTATCGAATCAAAAAAGAGAG
>JAGCJD010000255.1 GCA_017648425.1 Clostridia bacterium
AACATTTTTAAGTGAAAGTCCCTGCAACGAGGGGCATATCTTGCTTTTTGAAACAAGAGGAACAAGCGATGGCACAAGAGGTGATACGCTGTGTCCAACGCTCCTTGCAAGCGTGTATCCGTCACCGTCAGAGCCTGTTCCGGGATACGACCTGCCACCTGTCGCCACTATTACGGCGTCAGCCTCTATAAGCTCTCCCGATGCGCGACAGCCAACAGCTGCGCCATCAAGCACTTCAAGCGCCTCGGCTCTTGCGTGTAATATCCTTACTCCGCTCTCGCGCAATCTGCGCGTCAGCGCAAAAACTATATCCTCCGCCTTATCGGACACCGGAAAAACGCGTCTGCCTCGCTCAACTTTAAGCGGAACTCCCGCATTCTCAAAGAATTCAACCGTGTCCTCGGTGGATAAACGGTTCAAAGCAGAATATAAAAATCTCGGGTTGGTCGGAACATGGTTCAAAAACTCTCGCGTATCGCAAGCGTTGGTCACATTACAGCGTCCCTTGCCCGTTATTCTGAGCTTTTTGCCACATTTGTCGTTGCGCTCGATAAGCGTGACCTCCGCTCCCGCTTCGGCGGCGCTTATAGCCGCCATCATTCCCGCAGCGCCTCCGCCTATCACGCATACGCGCGCCGCTCTTTCAAAATTTTCACTCATGCTTAGACCTGATTTTTGTCGTAAACATCATACTCGTCCCATATTTCTTCAAGCTTACGAAGCCTTTCGGTCAGCTCGTCCTGCTTTTTTCTGGAAACGGCAACGACTATGGCGTTGATTATACTCAGCGGAGCAACAAGCGAATCCACAAAGGAAGCCATGTCGCTTCTGGCAAGCAGTATCTGGTTTGCTCCCGCCGCTATCGGGGAAGCGGCGCTGTCGGTCACCGCGATAACATTAGCGCCTCTGTGCTTTGCGTAATCCGCGGCATTTATCATTTTCTTTGAATATCTCGGAAAGCTTATTGCTATCATTACATCTTGCTCTCCAATGCTCATTATCTGCTCAAACATCTCGCTTCCGGAAGATGGCTGTATCAGCTTTACATTATCAAATATCATGCCAAGGCTGTGACCGAGAAAGCTGGCTAAGGAAGCAGATGCGCGTACACCAAGCACATATATGCTCCTAGCGCCTACTATTTTTTCAACAGCAGCGTCAAACGCCTCGCGGTCTATCTCGTCAAGCGTGTGCTTTATCTTATCGGAATCCGCCATAAGCACCTTGGTAAGCACATCTCCGTCACCGATAAGGTTGTTCGTTACTTCAATACGCTGGAACGAGGTAAGGCGAGTGCGCACAAGTTCGCGCAGACTCTGCTGAAATTCGGGATATCCCTCAAAGCCGAGCTCTATGGCAAATCGGACGACCGTGGACTCGGATACATTTACTATTGAGCCGAGCTTTGCCGCAGTCATGTAAGCCGCCTTGTCATAGTTTTCAAGTATATAGACTGAAATAAGCTTCTGCCCCTTTGAAAACGAGGGCATTCTTTCCTTTATTTCATTAAGAAGATTTTGTTTCATTTTTCACTCTCCGCAAATAACGGCTGTCAAATGTCGGGATAGCCGTAAATATACATCATATATTATACAATCAAATACTAAAAAAGTCAATATGTTTTTGATTTTTACCCCCCTATCAGCAGTACAAAAACCAGGACAAACGACATTAGTTTGTAGCAAAGAAAAAAGTTAAGATAATTTTTAAGCTCTTATTTAAGCAGATATACAATTTTCGGATTTCCGAATTATTTTGCTTGACAATAGTTCGGATTTCCGATATAATATTATTAATAAAACAACGCCTTGGAGGTGATGCTTAATAAATGTGTGAAATATGTAAGAAACAGCTCTGTCCCCCGTCTTGTCCGTCTTTTCGGGGTAAGCGCGTGGGATATTCAAGACCTGTTGGCGCTTGTTTAAAGTGCGGCAGGTTGATATTTAAATTTCAAAATTACATTCGGATTTCCGAAGGCTTGGTATGCCACAAATGCTCTCACACGAGCAATGACCTATAAAAGAGAGGAGGAGAATATGTCAAAAGCGCCGCTCACGGCAGAACAAAAAAGAATAACCGAGAGCTATCTTTTAGGATACGCCATAAATCAAAAGCTGCTCCGACTTGCAAAATACGAGAGCGACTTTTTCGGTGGCGGAAACAAGGGCGAGGGAGTAATGCCCTCGGAAGCGCCGCTTGCAAGGGCAAGAATGTACGAGGTGCGACATTTTATTCTTTCCCTTGAAAATTCGGACGAAAAGCTCTTGCTTTACTACCACTATGTAAAGGGAGAATCGGTCGAAAGATGCGCCGAGCTTTTGGGTGTTTCCACAAGGACAGCATTCAGAATAAAAGCAAGAGCTCTGCGCATGGTGTTTGACCGCTCACCGCATCTGCAAATAAGATAGGCACGCTATGCTCAGCGTGCCTTAAAGCTTATTCTGTCGGGTACTTAAAATCATGCTCGCGCGATTCAAGCTCGGCAAGGTAGGCTCTCGCCTCATTCTTTGCGCTTTCAAGGCTGAGCTCCTTGTAGTTGCCGCACTCCTTGCGTGAAGCGCCGAACATTTCTCCCGAGTGCTCAACAATATTTGCAAGCGTGGATCTCACTACGGACAAAACGACCTCAGGGTTCTCGTCACGCACCAAAAGATAAAAGCCCGTCCGACAACCCATAGGTCCAAAATATATGACATTATGACCTATTGACGAATTTCGTATATATGTCGCAAACATATGTTCAAGCGAATGCATGGTAATACTATCCATATAATCTCCCGCGTTAGGTATGCGTGTGCGCAGGTCGTAGGTCGTTATATCTCCGTCTATACGAGAAATATAAATATCCTTTTTGATGTAGTCGTGATCGACAGTAAAGCTAGCAATCCTTTTCACTGCTGTTCTCCTTTTTAAAAATAATGAATATTTGAGCGTCACGAGGACGATAATCGTCATAAAGACCTTGAAAGGGGGAAATAATTATGAAAACTTACACAAAGGACGGCAAGGGTATTGAAGCGCTTAAAGGCACCAAGACCGAGCAAAATCTCAACACTGCGCTTTCGGGCGAGTCAAGGGCGTACCTCAAATATAAATGGTACGAAAAAAAGGCTCGCGACCAGGGGCTCGTGGAAATAGCGGAAATATTTGCCGAGACCTCGGATAACGAAAAGGAGCACGCCGAGATATGGTTCAGATACCTTGCGGACGAATGCGACACCGAGGGCAATCTCAAAGACGCCATACAAGGTGAAAATCACGAATGGTCAAGCATGTACTCCGAGTTTGCCAGAGTAGCCAAGGAGGAGGGATTTTTATATCTTTCGGGACTTTTTGAGCGTGTCGCATCTATCGAAAAGATGCATGAGGAAAGATACTCAAAATACCTCTCAGAGGTGGAAAACAAAACGCTTCTCACCTCGGATAGCGAAAGCACACGGTGGATATGCCTGAACTGCGGATATGTAGTAACGGCAAAGGAGCCACCCGCACAATGCCCCGTGTGTCAAAAGGAACGCGGATATTTCAAAAAGCAGTAGCATAGCACTTCATAGAAGCAAGCCGATCATCGACTTGCTTCTGCTTTTTGTTTTAAACTAAATATATTGCAGTAGCTAAACCCATTATCTTTCTTTTACTTACTTTTGCAATAAAAAATATCACTTTCTTACTTAGAAAATCAAAACATTTGTTTTCTTTTGCAAAAGAAAAGCAGGCTAATTTATAGTTCCGGCTTCAAGAGTGAACATTCGGGTGACCTCTTTTGCGAGGTCGGGATATTCCAAAAGCTCAGGTGATTTATTAAGCAAGACCTTAGCCTCGTCAAATGCGATATTGAGCAGCTCTGCATCAACACAAAGCTCTGCCAAGCGAAATCTGACGCCACCGCTCTGCCTTACCGTATCATCGGAATTACCTTTAAGAAAATCGCCTGGGCCTCTCATTAAAAGATCCCGTTCTGCAATTTCAAAGCCATCATAGCAATCCTTCATAGTCATAAGGCGTTGCTTAGTCTTTCCCTCCGAAGCAACCGCTTCGGACACCAGCACACAGTAGGATTTTTTAACGCCGCGCCCAACACGCCCTCTGAGCTGATGTAGCTGAGAAAGACCAAATCGGTCGGCGTTCTCAACAATCATAAGACAGGCGCTTGGAACATTTACGCCAACCTCAATAACAGTAGTCGAAACCAAAATATTTATATTCCCCTCGGAAAACTCCCTCATAATGGAGTCCTTTTCCTTAGCGCGCATTTTTCCGTGCAAAAAGGCGACCTTGTATTGGGGGAATATCTCTGACAGCTCAGCGGAATATCCCACGGCGGATTTTAGTGGAGCGGTAACTCGTATAGCCCCCTCTCCGTCAAGGTCGGACATGAGCAAGTCAGCCTCCTCGTCCTCCGAGACCTCTACCGCAGGACAAACGATATACACCTGACCGCCGAGCAATATCTGCTTTTCTATAAAGGCGTTAAGGCGGGGGCGGTAGCTCTCGTCCACCACAAATGTATCTACGCGCTGTCTTCCCGGGGGAAGCTCGTCAATGCGTGAAACATCAAGATTTCCGTACATAGTAAGCGCAAGAGTTCTCGGAATGGGCGTTGCGCTCATTACAAGCATGTGCGACAGCGAGCTCTTTTCTGCAAGCAGAGCCCTCTGCCCCACTCCGAACCTGTGTTGCTCGTCAGCGACTACAAGCCCCGCGCGCGCAAATGAAACTCCTTCCGATATCAGCGCCTGCGTTCCCACAACAACATCTATCTCACCCGATGCGCAAAGCGCGTGAACCTTACTTTTTTGTGATGCCGTCATTGAGCCGACAAGCAAAGCGCACCTTACTCCAAGCTTTTCAAGCATCGCCGAAAGGTCGCCGAAATGCTGGGCAGCCAATATCTCGGTGGGCGCCATAAGCGCCGCTTGAAGTCCGTTTTTGACCGCAATATATATAGCAGCGGCGGCGCATACAGTCTTTCCGCAGCCAACATCTCCAATTATCATTCTGTTCATGGCAACGCTATCGGACATATCCCTTTTTATATCCGCAATAGCTCTTTTTTGCGCATTCGTAAGCGAATACGGCAACATTGCTTCAAGCGCCGATATGTCTGTATCCTCGCACCTCGGAGCGCTTCCGCGCTGAGGCTTGCTTCCCACAAGGCTCATTCCAAGAGCAAAGGTAAACAGCTCGTCAAAGATAAGCCGCTTTTTCGCCTTGGCAAGCAAAGCAAAGCTCTCGGGCGAGTGTATCTGCCTTAAAGCAAACGACCTTGTGCAAAGCGAGTGCTTTTTGAGTATATCCTCGGGCAGAAAATCCGAGCTCTCCGCCGAGCAGGACGCCAGCGACCACGCCGCCCTCATATCCTTTGCTATCTGCTTTTGGGAAATACCCTCGGTAAGCGGATAAACGGGAACAAGAGGAGCAAGAGGCGTTTTCTCGTCAAACGGCTCGTAAACGGGAGATGACATGGAATAGCCATTCCTTGTTCTGCCCACACGCCCGTAAAAGCGGAATACCGAGCCGAGCGCAAACGAGCTTTTAAGGTAATCCTGATTAAAATATGTTATCTCACAAGTCCCGCTGTCATCGTACGCCTTGAATTTGAGCAGTGTCATTCTACCCTTTATTCTGGCAACGCGAGGTTCAGTGGCTACCACGAGAACAACCGAGGACTTTGTCTGTTCGTCCGTTTCCGACAAAAGGCGGACATCTCCTCGGTTCTCATAACCTCTCGGATAGTGAGATATAAGGTCTGCGACCGTAGTTATACCCATTTTTGCATAGGCAGACGCGCGAACAGCGCCAACACCGTAGAGCTTTTTTACGCTTACATCAAGCATAGACATACATCTCACCTCCCAATAAAATTCATTACAATAATTATAACCCCAAAAGCAACTCATGTCAAGTAAAATAAAGTGCCACAGGGATTAAAAAATAATTTTTTACGCAAACTATCGTTTTTCTTATTGACAATCGGAAATAATTGCGGTATAATATTAGGAGAATATTCGCGTACACGGAGGATTTTTGTTAAATGAAAAAGATTATTGCCCTCGCTCTCGCACTTCTTTTGGCGTTGAGCCTTATAGGTTGTTCAATAAACGGCACGGCAGACGGTGATGAAAATGAAGATGCTTTTGAACTGTCAAGCGCTCTTGTATATGGCGATTTTGAGTATGCCGTAAACGAAAACGGTGATTTTGACATTGTCGGATATACATATTCAGGAGCAGAGCCCGTAAGCATTGAAATTCCCGCAGACATTGACGGACGCCCCGTAACAGGAATTGGCGATGACGCATTTAAGGCTGTTGCCACCATAAGCGCGGTAACGCTTCCCGCGTCAATTGAGTATATAGGAAATTTCGCATTCTATGATTGCACCGCCCTCACCTCAATAACTATACCCAATTCCGTAACAACTATCGGAATAGGCGCGTTCAGAGGTTGCACCGCTCTTACGAGCATTACTCTTTCCGAGTCGCTCAAGAGCATTGGAGACCATGCCTTCTGGGATTGCAAGAGTCTCACTTCTGTAAAGCTTCCCGAAGCGCTGAACACAATTGGCGAGGGAGCTTTCTGGAACTGCGTGAGCCTTACCGAGATCACTATCCCCGCATCTGTAAAGAGCATTGGTAGAGGCGCGTTTATATACTGCGACAGCTTGACAAAGGCCACATTCGCATTGGCAGACCTTGAAATAGGCGAGGGAGCTTTCATTGGATGCAATGAAGGCTTGGAGCTTGTTTGCACATCTGATTTCACAGTTAAGGACGAGAACGCTGACAAGGACGAGAAATACGGACTTGTAGAGTTTGCAGAGGAAGCAGAGCTTAAGCTCACATATGTTCCCGTTGCCGCATAATAATAAAGATAATATTAAAGCCGCCCATTCAAAAAAGGGCGGCTTTTTTAGGGGAAAACGATATAAAAACATGGATTAAGTTAAATAAATTTTCTTAAATCCTTCAATAATATATTATAAAAAAACTAAAAACAAAAAATGTTGTTGACAAATCAACAAAAATGTG
>JAGCJD010000256.1 GCA_017648425.1 Clostridia bacterium
GCGTAGCGCTCCTTATTAGTAAAGAGGAATAATCCACCAAGCAGAGAGGCGCGCCACGCGCCTCTGCCCTTTTTCTTACAACGCAAAGCGCCTCGTCGCTATCTCCGCCGAGAAGCACGGGACACCCGCTCTTTATAATGCCCGCCTTTTCAGCGGCTATTTTTTCAACCGTATCGCCAAGAAACGCCGTGTGGTCGAGCGAAACGCCCGTTATCACAGAGAGCAATGACGCGTCAATTATATTCGTGGAATCAAGTCTGCCACCCATTCCCGCTTCAAGCACAACGACATCACAACCGTTCCGCTTGAAATACTCAAAGCAGATAGCCGTTATAAGCTCAAATTCCGTTGGCTTGTCCGTCATTTGGTCGGCAAAAGGTCGAACATACGAGGTTATCTCGGCAAGCTCGCTGTCACTGATAGGCTCTCCGTTTATCTGCATACGCTCATTGAAAAAGCGAATGTATGGAGAGGTAAAAAGTCCCGTTTTATATCCCGCTTCTTTGAGAATGCTTGAAAGCATTGAGCAGAACGAGCCCTTGCCGTTAGTTCCCGCTACATGAATGAATTTCAGCTCTCTTTGGGGTTCTCCGAGCATACGGCAAAGCTCGCCAATGCGTTCAAGTCCCGGCTTGCAAAAGCACCAATTTACACTGTGGATATATTCAAGCGCCTCGCTGTAATTCATTTTTTGCTCCTTTCCAGAACACTCATGAGCGACCTGTTTTTAGTAATAAAATACGCAAGCGTAAATTCAAGCGCGCCAATTATTGCATAATTCAAGGTTCGCCACACAATTAAAAGCGCAAACGGCATATCGTAAAAGGCGGCAAGCCCCACTGTTTTGATAAGCACTGAGCCAAAAATGTGGGCGACTGCCACGCAAATTCCAACGCGAACACCGTGACCGAGCCGCTCGATCCGTAAAAGAAGCTTATAGCAGCCTCCGCTCAAAAGACCTAGTGCCACCGCTCCAAGCGTGACCAATGGGTTGACTGCATATCCGACAAGAACACAGCCGACAAGGTCGGCGACACAGCCCACGACCGCACCAACGGCAGGACCGAAAAGAATTCCCGCAAGTATTATTGGCAGATTTTCAAGGCTGAACCTCAGCACCTCACCCACGCCAATGGCGAGATATTTTCCACAGACGACACTCATTGCAACGAGCACCGCCGAAGCGACCATTACATTTAGCGTTCCGAATATAGCTATTCTTCCGTTTGCTCTATTCCCTTTGAGCGACATAAAAAAATCCTCCTTTCCCTCTACTGCATAAGGCTTGGGGAAAGCAGGAATACATAAAATATTCTATCCTCATACCATATGAAGCGGGATGCAGAATACCAACCGCAAGCCCCTTGCAGAGCTTTTCGTTTTGCCGACAACTCCCCGTTCGACAAACACTTTACGCCGATATTCTTACTCTTCACGCTTTTAAAAAAGCGGTAATATACATTATTATACCACTTTTTTGCTGTTTGTCAATATTTTGGACTAAATTATTGACTTTTAATTTGTGCTATGATATACTTTATTCAATAAAATATGATGCTTTGGAGAGTTATTATGCTTTACGAAAAATTTACGCTTGGTGAAAAATATCCCGATGCCTCGCTTACCGCTTATGTTTGCGACAGCGAGCCCGCTACCGATCCTCGCCCCGCTGTAATAGTTTGCCCCGGCGGCGGATACGGCGGCTGCTCACCCCGAGAGGCAGAGCCCATCGTCCGCAGGTTTTTTGGAGAGGGCTTTAATGTATATCTGCTTATTTATTCAACGGGAGAAAGAGCAAAGGATTTCAACCCTCTTATTGAGGCGGCTCTTTCAATAAAGCTCGTCAGAGAGCGAGCGAAAATTGATAACACAAATCCCGAAAAGATATATATTATCGGATTTTCCGCAGGCGGTCACCTTGCGGCTTCTGCGGGAACGCTTTGGAATATTCCCGTGGTGCGTGATGCCGTTGGAGTTACGGACGGCTCTGCTCCCGAGGGAATAAACAGACCTGACGGAATGATACTCTGCTATCCTGTTATTACAGTGGGTGAGCTTACGCACAAGGGCACGGCGCAGCATGTTACGGGACACGAGGTGCTCACAGAGGAGGATATTGCGACATTCTCGCTAGAACTGAATGTGGACAAAACAACGCCCAAGACATTCCTCTGGCATACATTCACGGACGATACCGTTCCTGTTGAGAACACATTGCTTTTTGCAAGCGCGCTTACCAAGGCTGGCGTACCGTTCGAGGCGCATATATTCCCAGCAGGGCCTCATGGATTGAGCCTTTGCAACAAGGATACATGGGTAGGATACGACAACCAGATAGTTCCACACGCCGAGTGTTGGGCAGACCTCGCGGTCAAGTGGATAAGAGATTTTTGATGTTAATAAAAAGCACACCTATGACGCATATCTTGCGAGCATAGGTGTGTTTTTGCGTTTGCGAATGAATTTTATTTGCATTGAAACGGGGCGCCGCCCCCTACAAATATCAGAATAACGCACGAATTAAAGAACAGCGAACAAAATAAAAGCGTATCACCAAAAGGCTCCCTCCGGGAGGGAGCTCCTGCGGAGCA
>JAGCJD010000257.1 GCA_017648425.1 Clostridia bacterium
GCAGAGATCGCTATGTCCTACGGATATGTTTATGTTGCACAGGTTGCAATGGGCGCTGATATGAATCAGCTTCTCAAAGCTCTCACTGAGGCTGAGGCTTACAACGGACCTTCTATCATAAACGGCTACGCTCCCTGCGAGATGCACGGCATCAAGGGAACAATGCAGAATTGCCAGCTCGAAATGAAGAAGGCAGTTGAGGCATGCTACTGGCAGATGTTCCGCTTCAACCCCGCTGCTAAGGCAGAAGGCAAGAACCCCTTCACGCTCGACTCCAAGGAGCCCACGGCAAGCTATGTTGACTTTATCAAGTCTGAAAACCGTTACGCTCGCCTTGTGCAGACAGCTCCCGAGAAGGCTGCAGAGCTCTTCGCTATGGGTGAGGCTAACGCAAAGGCTAAGTACGAGAGACTCCAAAAAATGGTTGACCTCTACGCAACTAACGACTAATTAAGCAATAAAGCCACTTGCAAAATGCAAGTGGCTTTTCTGCTCAATAAAAAAACGGCATTTACATGCCGTTTTTTTATATAAGCTATTATCTGTTGTTGATTATCTTGGTAAGCTCGATAGGATCAACTATCTTGCCGTCCTTGTAAACTCTCATGTTACCCGAAGCTATCTCGTCAATGAGAATTACCTCTCCGTTGTTGTATCCAAACTCAAACTTTATATCCCAAAGGTCAAGTCCAAGCGTTTTGAGGTCGTCAGCAACAAGCTTTGTGATTTTGAGTGTCTGATCTTTAAGGCTTTCAAACATCTCTGCCGTCATTACTTTAAGAGCAACAAGTCCCTCGCCTGTAACAAGCGGATCTCCCTTTTCATCGTTCTTAAAGGTGCACTCAACATATCCGCCTTCAAGAGGTGTTCCGTCCTTTATATACTCGCCGTATCTGCGGATAAAGCTACCCGTTGCAATAAGACGGCAAATAACTTCAAGTCCACCGCCGCCAAGCTCCTTACCGAAGCACTCTGCGGGAAGAACCTCCATTGTAGCCTCGTCAACATTAGCGCTTACATAGTGCGTCTTAATGCCTGCGGCTTTGAGAAGCTCAAAATAATATACCGAGGTTTGAAGATTTGCCTTTCCTATACCGTCTATTGTAAGACCTACGCTGTTCTCACCGGGATCAAAAACGCCGTCCTTGCCGGTGCAATCGTCCTTGAATTTAAGAAGAACATTTCCGTTCTCAAGTGAATACACATCTTTTGTTTTACCTGCATAAAGCTTTTTCATTTAAACTCTCCTTTTCTCCGCGCATATGCGACACTTTTATAGTAATATTTTATCACAAAAATATCGCTTTGTATATAGCTTTTTATAAAAAAATCATTGTCATAATAGAAAAATTTTTATTCACATTTAAATGATTTTTTCAGCAAAATAAAAAAACCGTCTATCAAACGAGTGCTCTCGCTCAATAGACGGATCTTTTTGTTTAATTGTCAGCCATCTCCTTGGCTATCTCTTCGGTAGCTTCCTCAACTACCTCCTCAGCGGTTTCTTCGGTAGCTTCCTCAACTACTTCCTCAGCGGTTTCCTCGGTAGCTTCCTCAACTACTTCCTCAGCGGTTTCCTCGGTAGCTTCCTCGACTATCTCCTCAGCGGTTTCCTCGGTTATCGCATCAGGGCAACCTGAAAGCACAGCATTTACATCCTCGGGCGTTATACCATGGCATACCGTCTTTTTGAGTACCTTCATTGTTATCTCGCTGGCAAGCATAATTCCCACTCCAACGCAGAACATGATGAACATATTCTCTCCATCGCCAAGATCAAGCTTGATATCAAGGCTCATCAACGCAACTATTATCAATGCTGCAATAAGCGGAATAACCGCGGACGCGGTATAGCTGTCCTTTGCAAAGCCAAGAGGCTTGTTTTCCTTAGCCTTGGAAACTTTCATCATAACGCTTAATCTGCAAGCTATCTTTCTTACATGCTTGCAAGCTATCATCAAGAAGACTATCAGCATTACTACAAGCAAAGCAGGAAGCACGAGTGACGAGAAGCTAGCCGAGCCTCCAAGAGTTCTCCAAATGCGGTCAAACAATCCCATTTTTTCAAGACCTATCATAAATAAGAAATATCCTACCAAAGAGGCTACCGATACGCCCTGAATAACATTTATATATCTGAACTGTACTCCGCCGTAAGCTTTAAGCCTTGACATAACTATGCCCAGAACAAAGCCTATTATCATAAGAACTATCATGCCTGTAACAGCAGGAGCAAAAGTCACATTGGGAGCAATTATCTTCATTATCCAAAGCATTGGGAACATTGCAAACACATTACCGTATGTCTTTGATACAGTGGAATGTCCGCGTCCCACATTGACTATGTTGACAAAAAGCGATATAGTCGCTATAACAAAGTTTATAGAGGCAACAATAGGCAAAGTAACGACAAAAACTATCATTGCAAAGTAAACTATACCCAAAATAAAGCTCTCGCCGAACGCAGAAACAATGAAAACTATAAGCGAAACAAGTCCGACAAAATTCTCGTTATGTAAGCTTTCCGCAAAGGCGTTAGTGCTGTTCTCAATAGTATCCAGATTTTCGTTGATGTCATCAACAGCCTCATCAGCGTTCAACGGATCGCTTTCAATATTCTCCGTAGCCTGATCGAGATTGTCCTTAGCCTCGGTCACATCATTAAAGGTTTTCATAGCGCTGCTAACGATCTCACCCAAAGAGCTAACCGATTTGATAAGGAAAGGCATACTGATCTCGATCTCAGTCGGCATCACGACCGTCTCTCCGTCACCCAAAGAGTTTACAACGGAATCAAAAGTTTCCTGTATATCTCCGTTAGGCTCTATTTTTGCGGTGAAAATAGTGCCAAAGCTCATAATAACAATGGCAAGCATTATCGCAACACAGACAGCGCTGTGTATTATAGTGAGAAGCTTGTTTGGTAAAATAGATTTTTTTAACATGTTGTTTTCCTTTCTAAAAATCAATTATCACCATTATATACCAAATACTATCTTTTGTCAAGACATTAAATCACTCAAATTCAAAAAAGCAAAGAGCGCCTATGGAATATATTTTCCATAAACGCCCTTACTAACAAAATTCCTATCGTCCTCAAAGGAACAGCACCAACTCCAAATTTTAATAAATTCAGATCTGCTCTTTAAGCTGCTTGATGCAAGAAGCGCAAACGCGCTTGCCGTTAAAATAAACAACATCATTCATGTTGTTGCAAAAAACGCACGCAGGCGCATACTTTTGCAAAACGATCTTGTCGTTGTCGGTGAATATCTCAATAGCGTCCTTAGGGTTAATATCAAGAACATCTCTGATCTCCTTAGGAAGAACTATTCTGCCGAGATCGTCTACCTTTCTTACAACTCCTGTCGATTTCATTTTTCTTCTCCTTTCGATTGTTTTGGTTTATTTTCTCTTTACAAACACATTATATTACACTTTTTTTACTTTGTCAATGGAAAAATATGTCAATTAATGATTTGTTTACATATATTTCCAATCTGTTCATTATATTTTGTCGTAAAAAATCGTTCCCTGCCGTTTTTTGTTTTTAACTTTATCTCTCATAAACTAAATAATAAAAAATATCCAATAAAAGAACGCGCCATTCGGGATCTACTCCGAATGGCGCGTCTGCCTTATATCAATTTTTTCAATGAATTAAAATTCAAGAAAACCGCCAAAGGTTATATCAAAAGCCTCAAATATAGAAAACGACAGTATTACAAGAAGCAATATCGGCGCTACATATATCATAGTCTTGAACAGCCATGCAAGCTTGAACTCACCTGTTACACTGACCTCGTCAATAATGCCCTTAGGCTTCATTACATAGCAAATAATAATACAGGTCAAAAATGCCACTATCGGCATAAGCACACTGTTCGTTGCAAAGTCAAAGAATGTAAGAATATCCATTCCGAGCGGAGTGATACCCGACCACACACCAAACCCGAGCGCGGACGGAAGTCCTATTATAAGCGAGCCGCAAAAGACAACAAGACAAGTCAGCTTTCGTTCAATACGGAACTTGTCCTGAATTATAGAAACGACAGTTTCCATAAGCGATATGGACGATGTAAGCGCCGCAAAGAAAACCAGCAAAAAGAATACCGCGCCTATTACCGTTCCCAATATAGGTCCCATATCGTTGAACACCTTGGGAAGCGTAATGAACATAAGCCCCGGACCCTTGTTCAGGCCCTCAATGCCCGAATAGCTCACC
>JAGCJD010000019.1 GCA_017648425.1 Clostridia bacterium
GAGGTCTTCATTATCTCAATAATGCGGTCGATATTGTCAATAGCAATGTGGTAACCCTCAAAAATATGCGCCCTTGCCTTTGCCTTTTCAAGCTCGAACTGCGTTCTGCGATAGATTACCGACTTTTGGTGGTCGATGTAAAGGTCAAGAATTTGCGGCAACGAAAGAATTTTAGGCTCGTTGTTTACAAGCGCCAGCATATTGATAGCGCAAGTACTCTGAAGCTCAGTATATTTGTAGAGCTGATTGAGAACGACTTGTCCATTTGCATCTCTGCGAATATCAATAACTATCTTCATTCCGTCCCTGCCGGACTCATCGCGCATATCAGCAATACCGTCTATTCTCTTGTCCTTAACAAGCCCGGCAATAGCCTCGCAAAGCAAGCTCTTGTTTACGCCATAAGGAATTTCGGTAATAAATATCTTGTGCTTGTCCTCGTCAACCTCAGCCTTAGCTCTTACCATAACGCGTCCGCGTCCGGTAGTATAAGCCTGAACTATACCGTTTACGCCGTATATAGTTGCTCGGGTTGGGAAATCAGGGCCCTTTAAGTGATCCATAAGATCAAGGACCTCGCAATCGGGGTTATCCATTCGGAATATAGTCGCGTCAATTACCTCTCCGAGGTTATGAGGAGGAATATTCGTTGCCATACCTACGGCAATTCCCATAGCTCCGTTAACAAGAAGGTTGGGGAAACGCGAGGGGAGCACCTTGGGCTCGCGCAAGCGGTTATCGAAGTTAGGAACGAAATCAACGACCTCTTTTTCAAGATCCTTCATAAGCTCGTCAGCGATCTTTGCCATTCTCGCCTCGGTATAACGATACGCTGCCGCGCCGTCACCGTCCACAGAACCAAAGTTTCCGTGTCCTTCAACCAGAGGGTATCTGTAAGAAAAGTCCTGAGCCATTCTTACCATAGTTCCGTAAACAGCAGAGTCACCGTGAGGGTGGTATCTACCAAGAACATTACCTACAGTCGTTGCGGACTTTCTGAACGGCTTGTCGCTCGTTAGATGGTCCTCATACATCGCGTACATAATTCTTCTCTGTCCCGGCTTCATTCCATCTCTTACATCAGGAAGCGCGCGGGCAGCTATTACAGACATTGAATACTCAATAAAGGAGCGCTTGACCTCCTTTTCCATATCAACATCTATTATTTTTTGCGTTTCAAACGCTAAATTTTCATTTTCCAATTGTATAGCCTGCCTTTCCTTTGTCGAGGCTTAATAAAAATCATAGCTCAAAGCCCCGAGCAATCTTTATATTAGGTCGTTTGCGTGTTTTAAATATCAAGATTTTCCGCAAATTTTGCGTTTGCCTCAATAAATTCCTTTCTGGGCTCTACCTTGTCACCCATAAGAAGCGAGAACATCTCGTCACAAGCCACCGCGTCCTCGGTCGTAACTTTAAGCAATGTTCTCTTTTCGGGGTCCATAGTAGTTTCCCAAAGCTGCTCTGCGTCCATCTCACCAAGACCCTTGTATCTGTCAGCCTCAATATTTGGTCCGCCGCCAAGCTCAGCTATACACTTATCTCTCTCCGCATCGGAGAACGCGTAAAGCTCAGGTCCTTTTCCGTTTCTCTTGTAAACCTTGTAAAGAGGCGGCTGCGCAAGGTAAACATGCCCGTCATCAATAAGCTGACGCATATGTCTGAAAAAGAATGTCAGCAAAAGTATTCGTATATGCGAGCCGTCAACATCGGCATCGGCCATTATGATTATCTTACCGTATCTCAGCTTTGTAATATCAAATTCCTCGCCTATACCACAACCAAGCGCCTGAATTATCGGGATAAGAGATTGGTTGGAATATACCTTGTCAAGTCTTGACTTTTCAACATTAAGCACCTTTCCTCTCAAAGGAAGGATAGCCTGGAATTTTGAGTTTCTTCCCTGCGTTGCGGAGCCTCCTGCGGAATCTCCCTCAACGAGATAAAGCTCTGTAAGCTCAACATTTCTCTCGTTACAGTCACGGAGCTTTCCGGGAAGCGAAGAGCCCTCAAATAAGCCCTTTCTTCTAGTCTGCTCTCTCGCCTTTCTTGCAGCCTCTCTTGCTCTTGCTGCTTCAAGTGTTTTTTCTATAATAGCCTTAGCGGGAGCGGGGTTTTCCTCAAAATATTCCTCAAGCTTTGCCTTTACGGTCCTGTCTACCAGCGTTCTTATCTCGGAGTTACCGAGCTTTGCCTTTGTCTGGCTTTCAAACTGCGCGTCCTGAAGCTTAACGCTTACTACCGCGCAAAGTCCCTCAAGCACATCGTCACTTGAAAGATTTTTATCCTTTTCCTTAAGAATACCCTTTTTTCTGGCGTAATCGTTTATTACCTTGGTAATACCCGTCTTAAATCCTGTTTCGTGAGTACCACCCTCAATGGTATTCATATTGTTTGCGAATGTAAGCACAAGGGGTGTATATGAGCAGCTATACTGCATTGCTATTTCCGCAACGCTTGAGCCGATCTCTCCCTTCATGTAAATTACATCCTGGTGAATAAGCTCGCTGTGTCTGTTCTCATTGAGATAGCTTACAAAGGTCTTTATTCCACCCTCATAATGATATTCGTTTTCAACTACCTCGTCCTCTCTCTCATCGCGAAGAACTATCCTTATACCCGCGTTAAGAAAAGCCTGCTCTCTCATTCGAGTTGCGAGAGTATTGTATTCAAAAACAGTTTCCTCAAATATAGTAGGGTCAGGCTTAAAGGTCACCCTTACACCGTGAGGTCTTTCGGGGTATTCTCCCTCGTCACAGAACGGACGAGCCACCTTTCCTCTTTCAAATCTTTCCGTATATCTCTTTCCATCATAGCAGTTATCAAGCTCTACCCATTCGGAAAGCGCGTTAACGACCGATGCTCCAACTCCGTGAAGACCTCCGGCTATCTTATATCCGCCTCCGCCAAATTTTCCTCCTGCGTGGAGAATAGTATAGACCACCTCAGGGGTAGGAATACCCTGCTTTGGGTGAATAGCAGCAGGAATACCGCGTCCATTATCCTGAACGGTCACGCTGTTATCCTTATTTATGGTAACGACTATCTTATCGCAATATCCCGCCAAGGCCTCATCTATCGAGTTATCCACTATCTCGTAAACAAGATGGTGAAGACCGCGAATAGAGGTCGTTCCTATATACATTCCGGGACGCTTTCTTACAGCCTCAAGTCCTTCAAGCACCTGTATTTGATTTTCATCATAGACCTGATTGTTGATGTTTTCCATTTTTTTACCTTCCCTTTTATGATCTGTCTTGATTAATTTTCTTCCATTCTTCCTTTAAGAGCCGCAACTGAAAGCGGAGAAAAGCAGACCTTGCTCTCACCATGCTCCTCGTAAAGAACGAACGATTTTGGTATTTCATAAGTTGCCGTTTCCAAAAGAAGATCCTTTTGCACGAAATTAAGATATTTTCTTGTAATTTGAGATACAGTGGCATTATCCATATCAAATATGCCAATTACTCTGCTTTTTCTTATATTTCTGTTATTTCCAATGTGGAGATACATTTGCTATCCTCATTTCCACACAAAAATTTTTCATAAGCCCCATCATGCACGAAAATCTTTTGCGCATGAATATCATTTTTTATAATATCAGGCTCACAGGTAGTAATAATTACTTGTTTCCCCTTCATTCTGTTTAAGAGATAATCTCTCCTGGAAAGATCAAGCTCTGAAAGCACATCATCGAACAGAAAAACGGGATAATCTCCAAACTCCTCGCGACAAATTTCTCCCTCTGCAAGCTTCATTGCAAGAGCAAGAGATCTTTGCTGTCCCTGTGAAGCATATATTCTCGCGCTTTTTCCATTCAGAGTAATATCAATATCGTCCTTGTGTATTCCGTACAGAGTTGACCCTGCGTAAATTTCTCTATCATAAGCCGAGCTCAATAATTCAAGATATTTTTTCTCGCTTTGTTCCCTATCGAAATATTCCTGTTCGCTCTGCTTTAATGAGCCCTGGTACTCCACCTTTGGAATTTCCGCCTCTCCCATCATCTCATTGAAAAATCTCGCAATATTTTTTTCTGCTCTTTTTATAAAGGCTACTCTCATATCCGATATAACAGAAGCTTCATAAGCAAGCTGAGAATTCCAAAGCTCAACTGTTTCCTCGAATGTTCTTCTGTCCGTCAGAGCAGCTTTTAATAAAGCATTTCTCTGCTTCAAGGCATTATTATAATTTTGTAAGGAGTGGATATACATAGGATATAGCCGACTTATCGCCATATCAAGAAATTTTCTTCTTTCCGCAGGACCGTCCTTTCTAAGGCTCAAATGCTCGGGACAAAACAAAACAGCTCTGAAGCTTCCCATAATATCCGAAAGCCTCTGTA
>JAGCJD010000258.1 GCA_017648425.1 Clostridia bacterium
GGGAGGTAATTGATATGCCGTTGAATAAGGATATTAAGAAGGTATTAGTTATAGGTTCAGGACCTATCGTTATAGGTCAGGCTGCGGAATTTGACTACGCAGGAGCGCAGGCGTGCCGCGTGCTTAAAGAGGCAGGAGTTAATGTAGTTCTCGTAAACTCCAACCCCGCAACTATAATGACAGATAACGCGCTTGCAGATGAGATATATCTTGAACCGTTGACTGCTGAAACAGTAAAGCGTATAATCGAAAAGGAAAAGCCTGATAGCCTACTTGCAGGTCTTGGCGGACAAACAGGTCTTACAATAGCTATGCAGCTTTCTCACGATGGATTTTTGCAATCCCACGGAGTAAGACTTTTGGGAACGGATGCAAAGGCAATTGATAAGGCAGAGGACAGACAGCTTTTCAAGGAAACAATGGAATCAATAGGTGAGCCCTGCATTCCTTCGGATATAGCAAACGATGTTGAGTATGCTCTCAAAATAGCTGATTCTATTGGCTACCCCGTTATCGTACGCCCTGCGTTTACGCTTGGCGGAGCAGGTGGCGGTGTTGCCAACAACAGAGAGGAGCTTGCAGTTGTTGCGCAAACGGGACTTGATGCATCTCCTATTACCCAGATACTTGTAGAAAGATATATTTTCGGTTGGAAGGAAATAGAGTTTGAGACAATGCGTGACGCCTCAGGTAATGCCATAGCAGTTTGTAGCATGGAGAACTTTGACCCTGTTGGTGTTCATACGGGTGACTCAATAGTTGTAGCGCCTGCGCTTACGCTTTCCAATAAAGAATATCAAATGCTTCGCACTGCATCTCTCAACATTGTAAACGCGCTTGGAATAGTGGGAGGTTGTAACTGTCAGTTTGCGCTCAATCCCGAGAGCTTTGAATATGCGGTTATTGAGGTAAACCCCAGAGTTTCCCGTTCATCTGCTCTTGCAAGTAAGGCTAGTGGATATCCTATTGCAAAGATAACAACAAAGGTTGCTCTTGGATACAATCTTGACGAGATAAAGAACGACATTACAGGAATGACCTGCGCATGCTTTGAGCCCACGCTTGATTATGTTGTAGTAAAATTCCCCAAATGGCCGTTTGATAAATTCAACGGATCAAGCCGTAAGCTTGGAACTCAAATGAAGGCTACGGGAGAGGTAATGTCAATTGGTCCGTCCTTTGAAATGGCTATTATGAAGGCTGTTCGCGGAGCGGAAATATCTCTTGACACATTGAATGCAGCGCCTATTGATGAGCGCTCTATAACGGAAAGACTTGCCGCTATGGACGACCGCCGTATATTCACCGTGTTTGAGGCTATCAAGAGCGGCGTTGAAATATCGGAGATTAACCGTATAACAAGAATTGACAAATGGTTCTTGTGCAAGCTTAAAAATCTCGTTGATTACGAGAACAAGATTGCAAAGGACGATATGACGCGGGAGCTCTATTTGCAAGGAAAGGCTTACGGATATACCGACAAGGCGCTTGCAAGAATAAGCGGAGCGGAAGAAAAGCTTCCCGAAATGGATGCTTCCTATAAAATGGTCGATACCTGCGCCGCAGAGTTTAACGCAAGAACACCGTATTTCTACTCCACATACGGAGGAACATGTGAGGCAAGAGGATTTAAGAAGAGCGGAAAGCCCACAATACTCGTTCTTGGTTCAGGACCTATAAGAATAGGCCAGGGAATTGAATTTGACTATTCATCAGTTCACTGCGTTTGGGCTCTTAAAGAGCTTGGATACGATGTTGTTATCGTAAACAACAACCCCGAAACTGTATCCACCGACTATGATACGGCGGACAGACTGTACTTCGAGCCTCTTACCCCTGAGGATGTAATGAATATAATCAAGGTTGAGCAGCCTATTGGTGTCGTTGTCGCATTTGGCGGACAAACGGCAATAAAGCTCACACAGTTCCTTGACGATAACGGAATTAAGATACTTGGTACTTCGGCAGAGGGAATAGATACGGCAGAGGACAGAGAAAAGTTTGATGCATTGCTTGAAAAATTCAACATCAAGCGTCCTGTCGGAACTAGTATAATGACAACCGAAGAGGCGCTGGAAGCGGCAGAGAGCATTGGATACCCCGTGCTTCTCAGACCCTCGTATGTAATCGGCGGACAGAATATGTCTATCGTATATAATCCCGAAGAGGTAAAGACCTACATGGAGCGCATACTTTCAACTGGAATTGAGAATGCAGTTCTTGTAGATAAGTATATGATGGGTACTGAGCTTGAGGTTGATGTTATTTCCGATGGAAAAGATGTTCTCATTCCGGGTATCATGCAGCACGTTGAAAGAGCGGGAGTTCACAGTGGCGACTCAATTGCCGTATATCCTCCTTACAGTATCAACGACAAGATGCTTAATACAGTAGTTGAATCCTCTGAGAAACTTGCGCTTTCACTTGGCACAAAGGGACTTGTAAACATTCAGTATCTTATTTACCGTAACGAGCTTTATGTTATTGAGGTCAACCCCAGAGCATCTAGAACTGTTCCTTATATAAGCAAGGTAACGGGAGTTCCCATGGTAGATCTTGCTACAAAGGTAATGATAGGTGCTTCGCTCAAATCTCTCGGATACGGAACGGGACTTTACCGCACACCTCCTTATTATGCAGTAAAGGTGCCTGTATTCTCATTCCAAAAGCTTACTGACGCAAACTCCTATCTTGGACCTGAAATGAAGTCAACTGGTGAGGTATTGGGACTTGGAAAGAACCTCAACGAGGCTATATTCAAGGGTCTGACATCTGCGGGCTTCAATCTCAAAGCTCCCTCAGCAGGGTCAGATGTTGGCGTTTTCATAAGCGTTGGAGAGCACGATTTGCTTGAAATAGTATCCCTTGCTAAAAAGCTTGATGATCTTGGAATGAAGATATATGCTACATCAAAGACCGCTGTGGCTATCGAGGGACTTGGAATAAAGGTAACATCTATCGGAGAGATCGGAAAGACATCAGATGCGTATGACCTTATCGAAACAGGAAAGATAAGCTATATAGTATTTACCGGAACGCTGTTCGGCGAATCCTTGAAGGAATATATCGCGCTTCACAGCAAGGCACTTCAGCATTCGGTTGCGTGTCTTACCTCACTTGATACAGCAAATGCGCTTGCAGATATTATTGCGAGCCGTTATAATCAGCAAAACACCGAGCTCGTTGATATTAATAATATGCGTTCCGAGCCCATGGTCATTAAGTTCTCTAAAATGCAGGGAACAGGTGATGACTATATATTCATTGATAACTTTGATGGAAGCATTACTTGCCCCGAATCTTTGAGCCTTACGATGTGCGATAGACATTACGGCGTTGGCGCTGACGGATTGGTTCTTATTGAAAAATCCGAGGTTGCTGATGCGCGTATGCGTATATTCAACCGTGATGGTAGTGAGGGTAAGATGGCAGGAAACGCTGTCAGATGCGTAGGAAAATATCTCTATGATAACGGCATTATTATCAAGGACAGAATGGATATTGAAACGGGCGCAGGAGTTAAGGATCTCCGCTTGTACACGAGAAACGGAAAGGTAACTACCGTAAGCGTTGGCATGGGTAAGGCAAGCGTACTCGTTAAGGATATTCCCACAACTATCAAGGAGGAAAAAGTAGTAAACTACCCCTTGGAAGTTGGCGGAAAGACCTACAATGTAACGCTCGTATCCACTGGTAACCCGCACTGCGTTGTATTTACCGATTATGTTGACGGAGTTGATATAAATACCGTTGGACCTCTTTTCGAGAATGCGCCTGAATTTCCCGAGAGAATAAACACTGAGTTTATTCGTGTCGTAAACCCCAACACCATAAAGATGCGTGTTTACGAGCGTGGTAACGGTGAAACACTTGCTTGTGGAACGGGAGCTTGCGCAGCTGTCGTTGCAGCCGTTGAAAACGGATATTGTAATAAGGGCGATGATATTACTGTAAAGCTTCGCGGTGGCGATCTTATCGTAAAATATACCGATGAAAAGCTTATTCTTACAGGAAATGCAGAACTCATCTATAAAGGATTTATAGAAGACTAAATCCAAAATAAAAACCCGATATCGGATAAAATGTCCGATATCGGGTTTTTGATTTATCAGTTTTAATTATTGTTAAAATTGCTAATACTTAAATAAAAAGAAAAAAATTAATTGTAGAAACAAATGAAAACTTAAAAGAATGATAAATTTTTAACAAAGTATATTGACAAGCATATTTTTTAATGATATAATTGAAGCGTAATAAATATAATTTGCATAAAATGCAAGAAAGGATTGCAAAATGGCAAAAAACATTTACAAGATTGTGGATAGTGTAGAAGCACTTGAAGCAAAGCTTTTAGAGGTAAGAGAGGCGCAACGCAAATTTGCTACCTATTCTCAGGAGCAGGTCGACAAGATCTTTTTGGCAGCGGCTTCCGCAGCTGATAAGGCAAGAATAAGTCTTGCAAGACTCGCAGTAGAGGAAACGGGAATGGGTGTTGTTGAGGATAAGGTCATCAAGAACCATTATGCCGCGGAATATATATATAACGCATATAAGGAAACAAAGACATGCGGCGTAATAGAGGAGGATAAGGCATTTGGAATTACAAAGATAGCAGAGCCTATCGGAGTAGTTGCCGCAGTTATTCCTACTACAAACCCGACATCAACGGCTATTTTTAAATGCTTGCTTGCTCTTAAAACGAGAAACGGAATTATAATAAGCCCTCACCCGAGAGCAAAAAACTCCACAATCGCGGCTGCAAGACTTATACTTGAAGCTGCTGTTTTGGCGGGAGCTCCCGAGAATATTATAGGTTGGATAGATGTTCCTTCACTTGAAATGACAAATACAGTTATGAAGGAATCTGATATAATTCTTGCAACCGGAGGCCCGGGAATGGTCAAGGCGGCATACTCCAGCGGAAAGCCCGCGCTTGGTGTTGGAGCAGGTAATACCCCCGCGATAATAGACGAGTCGGCTGATATACTTCTTGCGGTCAACTCCATAATTCACTCCAAGACATTTGATAACGGCATGATATGCGCCTCTGAGCAGTCGGTTATAGTTCACGAGAACATATATGAGGCAGTAAAGAATGAATTTATCGTAAGAGGTTGTTACTTCCTTGACGAAGAACAAACCGAGAAGGTTCGTAAAACTATCATTATAAATGGAGCGCTCAATGCAAAAATAGTCGGACAGAGCGCTGAGCGAATTGCAGAGCTTGCTGGCGTGAGCGTTCCCAAAGGCGCTAAGATACTCATTGGCGAGGTTGATAGCGTTGAGCTTTCCGAGGAGTTTGCTCATGAAAAGCTTTCTCCTGTACTTGCTATGTATAAGGTAAAGAGCTTTGATGAGGCGCTTGATAAGGCTGATAAGCTTATTGAGGACGGAGGATTTGGTCATACCTCATCGCTCTATATCAATGAGTTAACAGAAAAGCAAAAGCTTTCTGCATATATGGCAAGAATGAGAACCTGCCGAATTCTTGTCAATACGCCCTCAGCGCATGGCGGTATTGGCGACCTTTACAACTTCAAGCTTGCTCCGTCACTAACACTCGGCTGCGGCTCATGGGGAGGAAACAGTGTTTCCGAAAATGTAGGTGTAAAGCACCTTTTGAACATCAAAACAGTAGCTGAAAGGAGAGAAAATATGCTTTGGTTCAGAGCTCCTGAAAAGATATATATTAAAAAGGGTTGTCTTCCGGTAGCGCTTGATGAGCTTCGTACCGTAAGAGGCTCGAAAAAGGCGTTTATAGTAACAGATACTTTCCTTTACGAGAATGGATATACAAAGCCTATTACCGATAAGCTTGACGAAATGGGTATTCAGCATACCACATTTTGGAGTGTTCAGCCCGATCCTACGCTCGCAAACGCGACCGAGGGCGCAGCTCAGATGAGAGCATTTTGCCCCGATACTATAATTGCGCTCGGTGGCGGCTCTGCAATGGACGCCGCAAAGATAATGTGGGTTCTCTATGAGCATCCCGAGGCTGACTTTATGGATATGGCAATGAGATTTATTGATATCCGTAAGAGAGTTTACACATTCCCCAAAATGGGAGAAAAGGCGTATTTTGTAGCAGTTCCTACTTCTGCGGGTACAGGCTCTGAGGTAACTCCTTTTGCCGTTATAACTGACGAAAAAACAGGCGTTAAATATCCTCTTGCAGATTACGAGCTTCTTCCCAATATGGCAATAATAGATACAGATTTCCATATGTCCGCTCCTCGTGGGCTTACCGCTGCTTCGGGCATTGACGCGGTAACTCACGCACTTGAAGCATACGCCGCAATGCTTGCTACCGACTATACGGAC
>JAGCJD010000259.1 GCA_017648425.1 Clostridia bacterium
AAAAGCGTTGTCTTTCCATGCCCTGGCGGAGAATACACAAGCACTCCGCGTTCTCCCTCGTATTGACGCAAAAGTCTGCAAACGGGCGCGCCAACACGCCGCGTTCTCCTTGGCAATCTAAAACAAAGCGATGAAACATCATAAACTCCTATAACGCTTCCGTCAGAAATCGCAGCTCTGCCGACTATGCCTACTCTTATGCCTCCCGAAAGCGTGATATATCCGCAATTTATCGTGTCCGCATGGGCGTAAAGTGAACTTTCGCACATGGCGTCCACAATTTCATCCATCTCGTTTCGCGTTATGTTGTACGAAAGCGGAAGATTTCCGCCACCTGAGGTCACCGAGGCGCAACGCCCCACCCTGAGCCTTAACTCGTCTATCGGCACATCTCTTGAAGCCATGGCGCAAAGCTCCGAATAAAGTGCAGGGGGCAAAAGCTCAAAAAGAACCTTAGGAAGCTCTGCGTACGAATGCTTTTTCGGTGTAATAACGGTAGCCATGTTTTCTCCCCTTTCACTTATATCCACTAAAATTTATGCCGCCTTATGCACCTTTATGACAAGCCCTTATCAAAGTAAAAAAAGACAGACCGCATCGAAATTTCTCACCTTTGTTCGAACCACTTGAACACAAAATTTCAAAATAATGTGTTTTTTGGGGTATTTTGACGCTTTTTATCACAAGATATAGTTGATGTTCATTGTAAGTTCACAATTATTTAATAAAATGTTCTTTCATATCTTTTATATATATGGTATAATATATTATCTTGGATAATAATGTATAAACTCATGGAGGTTGATATGTTTATGAAAAATAATTTCAGCCCTGCGTTTGCCACTGCATCTGCGGCAGGACAAGCATCGGGCAAAAAAATGAGGAACGAGTCTTTCATGTATGAGGCTTCCGAAACTGACGATTTCGGCGCTTTCTCTTCACCTGCTTCCGAGGCAAAAAAGACGGGAGGAAATAACGGCAAAAAGCGCGGCGGAATAAAGCCCTCCGCAATCGCTATCATAGCAGCAGCCGTTGTAGCCGTTGTTCTTTTAATCGTTCTTGTCGTTGCTTTTGCAAGCAGCGCCTCCAACAAGCATGTAAAATATGAGGACAATTCCTTCGTTGCTTTTTGTGATGAGGACGGAATCTACCGTGTTGCAGTCAACGGAAAGGTAGTTGGCGAATACGAGAACGATATTGAGCTTATCGTAGCCTCCGACCGCTCTTTCGCTTATGTTCTTGAAACGAGCGAGGACGGACAAATGATATATATCATTGACGGCAAGAAAAATGTTACCGAGGTAACTCCTTCTCCTGTAAGCCTCGTGCTTGCAACAGCAGAAATGGAGCCCGGACTTGTATGGCTTGACACCGATAACGGTATTTACCACTACACGCTCAAGCGTGGCGAGGAAAGAATAACTCGCGACATAGAGGCAACACGCGCTATGGACGAGGATACATACTTCCACATTTCGGCTGACGCAGAAACAGTCGTTTACACCAAATACGATGCTGAAAAGAACACCGAATATCTCTGTGTTTACACCGAAAGCACCGAAACGAAATTCCAAAAGAATATGTACCCCGTAGCAGTATCCGATGACGGATCTATGATATATGCTTACGGTCAGAGAGATAATGTAACAAAGTCGCTTTATGTTCTCCCCTTCAACGACCAGAACGACAGATATCTCATTACAGATAACTTTGATTCTATAATAGCTTTGAACACCGCAGGTGACGAGATAGTTTATACTACCATCGGCGACACCGAGGCAATAGTTACAACTCACATCGTTGCTTTTGATGTAAAGAAGATGGACGAGGTTGCACAGCCTTCAAGAATTGCAAAGGGTTACAGATTTAATCCTGTTTCCGTTGATCCCGAGGTAGCGCGCTTTGCTACATTTGCAGATTGCTACTTTGAGGCTGATGTTTCCGACCTTGACCTCACACTTGATGCAACTGCTCCCGTTTACTATGTAAACAAGAACTTTGTTGTTCGCAGAATATCCAAGTTTGCAGGTAAGTTCGATCCTGATGGCAAGTATTTCTACTACACCAACAACGATGATACACTCCAGAGAATAAACCTCAACGACGAGGATGCTGTTTCCGAAAAGATAGCAGAGGATATTGTTGATTTTGAGATCACTCAAAAAGGTAACATCTACTGTCTCAGAGATACTTCAACCCTCATTTATTACAACACAGCCAAGGAAAAGAACACGAGAATTGCTGACAATGTTGACAACATTTCCATGTATAGCTACACAAACACACTTTACTACACGATAGCTGATACCTCGAGCGTTTACACCTCCGAGGAAGGCTCTACCAAGAAGGAAGCTGCTAAGTTCGATTCTTCAAATGTAACGGGACTTCCCGTATTCGTTGACGCAAACTGCAAGAAGACATTCGTTACCTTCTATGACGAGGACAGCGATGAGTGCAGAATGTTCTACACATCAAACGGCAAAAAGTTCTCCCTCGTTGCAGTATGCGGCATTGACATTCAGGGCTTTAATTCAGCCAATCTTGTAAAAGCGTTTTTGACAGATATGTTTGACGATATAATTCCCGATGTTGACGACAGCAATGAAACAACCGAGCCCGAAGAAGAAACAACCAATAAAAATACTAATTAAAAAAGCTTCACGGACAAGCAATTGCTTGTCCGTGATTTTTATAACGATAAAAACGAGACTTGTGGAAAAAACCACAAGGCTCGTTTTTTCATTATTTATATACCTCAGCAGCCTCCTCGGCAAGCTGCAAAGCGCGTTCTCTTACATGCTCAGGTGAAACCACATATATCTGCTTACCAAAGCCAAGCAACCATGAATAAAAGGTTGGGCTAAGCATTACCTTTACTGTAAACTCAAACCGCTCGCCATGATTGGCAATTACTATATCAGTACCAAATCTGTCAATAACTATTCCCGCCATATCCTTATCACACGACAGTCTTACATTGCAAAGTTCTCCGCCGTACATTCCAAATACTTGCCTTGTATATTGCGTCATATCGAGCCCGGCGAATATCCGTTCGCCCTCGCGAGCCGATTTCTCCATATAAAGTTCAAGCATCTTATCAACTCGATAATGTTTAAGCGTAGCGGAATCAGAATCATAAGCTATCATATAATAATTTTCATCGTCCCATATAAGCGCCCATGGACTTACGCAGTAAAATCTACCATCATGTCTTAAAACTCTCTTTTTTTCCGCGTTCCATTCAAAATATCTAAAACATATCTTTCTGTTTTCGGATATTGACCTGTGTATCATGTCAACATTGCAGAATATCTCCTCGTTTGAAGCTTTAAGCCTGTTTGAAGCTGTCACCTGTCTATGAAGCTGTGCTGCCTCGTACTTGCTTGTAAGCCCCTCGAGCTTTCGTATCAGCGTATTGCTTTTTTTCTCAGTTATGAATTTTGAGGACTGAACTGCGTCCACCAACAGCTTAAGCTCTGCAAGCTCAAAGGTATGCCTACCTGCATAATAGCTGACATGTCTATCTCTTTTTACGCATATTTCAAGACCGAACACCCTCAAAAGCTCAATGTCGTCATAAAGACTTTTTCTCTCCGCCTTTATCTCATACCCCGCAAGAGCATCGGCAAGATCCTTTATGGTCATAGTATGTAAGGCGTCCGTATTCTCAAGAAATATTTTTGCAAGATACAAAAGCTTTAGCTTTTGATTGGAACTTTTAGGCATTTTTGTTCTCCCTGAAAATCATTATACTATATTTTAACATATTTTCAGAACAAAATCAAGTACGAGCTCACATTGCCGCGATAAGAGAATAAATTACCGTTCCAATTGCGAGAAGAACTCCGCCTGCAACGGTCGCCATGGAGTAGCCGGAGCAATTACACTTCTCGGATACTACGCCCATCTCCTTCATTTTATCCATTTCGTTCATTTTTTCCACGCTCTCCTCTCTTGAGTAATTTATACCGATATTTGAAAAATTCATTTCTGCATTCATTATTTTATCCTACCTTTTTATATTGCATTTTTGGGGAACTCTCTCTTGCTCTCCTCCCCCCTTGCACCTTAATTATACCACATGTTGTGTCCCAAAAGCAGGACAATGCTAAAAAATATTTTATTTTTTATTCTATTTTTGGATTTTTGTTTAATATTTTTCATTTTTCTCTTAAATTTTAATTCCAAAACAAGAATATATGCAAAAAAACGCGTATTTACAGATCATTGCTTATCTGCAAATACGCGCCTGAAAAATACTATTGTTTTTGCCACGCCTTTGGAATTATGCGATTGTTTTTAAACCACTTTGTATCTTTTAGCTTGTCAGAACTTGCGGAGCATATAACGCTTACTTCTCCGTCAATGGAGCGGACGGTGATATTTCCGTTCATAGACTCTATCTTGCCCTTTTCGTAATCAACGCACAAGGTCGTTACATAGACCGCATCGGTATATGGCGCTATCCTGTCTATAAATTGCTGAGTTGGAAATTGCGACTCGGGAATATCAGTATATTCAGAGCTTCCACAGCAACAGCAAACACAAACTATCTCGGGTTTTATCACCCGCAAAAGCTTATCACTTGAAGATGTCTTTGAGCCGTGATGTCCCGCCTTATAAAGCTTGACCTCGGGAAGCTCGTTCATTTCTACCAGCTTTTCCTCTCCCTCAGCTTCAAGGTCCCCCGTAAAGAGATAGCTGTTCTTTCCGTCACTTAACATAGTGCATACCGAATGATCGTTCTCGCTCTTTGCGCGATTATAGTAATAATAGCTGTCGAGCACGGTGAGAACGATTCCATCACCAAGATCAAAATCCCCTCCCATTTCTATGCATTTGTCCGCAGTATAATGCGCCGCGCCCTTTTTAATCTCATCATCGCGTTCTCTTATATAATTCTTATATGATGATTGCTTCTCCTTACCCGAGGTTATCTGGGAGAAATCAATTATATTTTTACATTCATATAGGTCAAAAAGGCTGTCGGTCTTCTCGTTGGTAGCAAAGCCCGCATAGTGGTCAAGATGCGCGTGAGTTACAATAACATATTCAATGACCTTGTCCGTAACATATTGAGATATGTAACTATCTATCGTTTTAACGCTTGATACCTTAGAACCCGCATCTATAAGTATATCCGTATCTCCTGCCTTGATATATGTACAATCCCCTGTATATTTGTTTCCAAGCTCAAGAAAATGTATTTCAAGGTCACCCTCGACGACAACGCTCTTTTCTTTCTTTTTCTTACTAGCGGTAAATTCACCGCCATCGTCACCCGCATAGAACACATTATCGTTCTTGTCAAAGCACGAGCAAAGTGAAAAAAGCATACATAGAACGAGCAAAAGAGCTGCAAAAATTTTTAACACCTTCATATCATATTCCCCCATTTTTTTGTTTTTATATCTGTTCACATACTTGCGAATAAAGTTTTCTATAACTTGCAGGCGTCATTCCCCTGCTCTTTTTAAAGCTTTCAATAAAATAACTGCTTGTCCCAAATCCTGATGCAAGAGCGACCTCCGTTACCGACATATCGGTCGTAAGCAAAAGCTTTTGCGCACTGTTAAGCCTTATACTTGACAAATATTCTCTAAAACCAACTCCCATTACACGCTTGAATTCTCTTGAATAGTGGCTGTAACTCATATTAACGCGGTCAGCAGCCTGCATCTCGGTTATATCGGCATACTCAGAATTTATGTGCTCTACCGATTTGTAAACATGACGAGTGTTTCCCGAGAGCTCCTTGCTGTCAGCATATGACGAATATATTTTTCTCGCATCGGCGTATCTCACCGCTCGTAAAAATATTTGCAGTATAGCGCTGGTAACGAATATCTCATATCCAAACCGCCTGCCTCTCCACTCGCTGAGAATATCTGCGAACATACTTGAAATGTCGCCCTCCGAGAGTTCAAGACTTGACAGATGCAAAAATTTACTGTTTTGCTTTTTAAAGAATGGCTCTGCATATCTCACATCAAAAAACGGATGCTTGGAGCAATACAGCATATCGGGCATAACCTTTACGCAAATATACTTGTTTTTTGGAAGATGGCTTATAAAAGTGTGTGGCACGAATGAGCTTATAATAAGCATATCTCCCGTTTTAAATCTTACGCATTCCTCTGCCAACAAGCACTCAATATCGCATTCCCCGTCCGCAAACAATATTTCCACATGTTCATGATAGTGGAATGAGGTCGCTGAGTTACTTGCAGAGCGTTCGGCGCAAATATCGTATATTTCAATTGGCATCTCAAATCCGTTTTTCAGTCTTTTTTCATGTACCGTGCGTTGCATATATACCTCCGCATAAGCTTTAAGCAAAAAAACGATATTATTAAGCAAAATAATTATATCACATTTTAAGGTAATATTATATAATGAACTTAATAAATTTACAATAAATTTATATTTTTAAGGAGTAAATCATGAGTAACAAGATCAGAGTTGTTGTTTGGAATGAATTCAGACACGAAAAGACCAAAGCACATGTAAAGGCAATCTATCCCGATGGCTTGCACGCAACTATCAAGAGCTTTCTTGATAAGAATGATGACATGGAGGTAACTCTTGCCGCGCTTGATGATCCCGATCAGGGACTTCCCGACGAGTTGCTTGAAAATACAGATGTTCTTATCTGGTGGGGACACGCAGCTCACGGAGAGGTAAAGGACGAGCTCGTCGCTAAAATTCAGGACAGAGTTTATCTTGGAAAAATGGGACTTATCGCTCTCCATTCCGCGCATATGTCCAAACCCTTCCGCAACATAGTAGGAACTAACGGCTTCCTTTCATGGGGCAGAAATCAAAAAGAGGTGGTTTGGAACCTTCTTCCTCAGCACCCCATTTGCGCAGGTCTTCCCGATCACTTTGTGCTTGAAACCGAGGAGCTTTACAGCGAGCCCTTCTATGTTCCTCAGCCCGATGCTCTCATTTTCGGCTCTTGGTTTGAGGACGGATACATATTCCGCTCGGGACTTTGCTATCTGAGAGGCGCAGGTAAGGTGTTCTACTTCCAGCCCGGTCACGAGGAATGCCCCTCTTACTACAACGAGTATGTTCAAAAGATAATTACAAACGGCGTTCGTTGGGCTGCTCCCGCAAACATCGGATTTGAGATCGTATGCTGCCCTCAGCTCAAAACAAAGGCAACAGAAGAATAAAACGGCTGATCTTAAAGAATACCCTCTTGATGTTTATGTAAAATCACTATATAACCGAGAATTTTTGTTCTCGGTTATATTTTTTTTAGATTATTTATTTTAGGTATTGCAAATTACATTATTTTGTGATAAAATATGTTGAACCGTTGAAGTTACTCGGAATTTGTCAAAAAGACCGATAACGGAGGGGCTCCGGAGAATCCCGATTTTCGGGTGCCGAAGGTGCAAGGCGAGAGCATTGTTTTCGCTGAATCTCTCAGGCAAAAGGACAGAGCTGTAAAATACGCATAGTAGCCGTATATGTCTGTTTTTTTGCCGCTGATAAATTTCAGCGGCTTTTATATTTTTATTTTAGGAGGCTTGTATGCAAGCAATAACAAACTTTCTTATGGTTGTAGCACAGAATATAAATACATATCTGTCAAACTACATACTCATTTTCCTCTTGGTGGGTATAGGTCTTTTCTATACTATCAGGACAAAATTCGTTCAGGTTCGTTGCTTTGGCGAAGGAATGAAAAGAGTTTTTGGAAACATATCTCTCCGCGGCGGAAAGAGTAGCGGCGGACTTTCATCCTTCCAGGCATTGGCAACTGCCATAGCCGCACAGGTAGGTACGGGTAACATTGTCGGTGCCTGCGGCGCCATTCTCGTAGGTGGCCCCGGAGCAATATTTTGGATGTGGTTGATCGCGTTTTTCGGAATGGCTACGATCTACGCAGAGGCAACTCTCGCTCAGGAAACTAAGGTCGTAGGCGAGGACGGAAGCGTACAGGGCGGTCCCGTTTACTACATTCGTCAGGCATTTAAAGGAAAATTCGGCAAATTCCTCGCAGGCTTTTTCGCGGTAGCGACTATTCTCGCTCTCGGATTTATGGGAAGCATGGTTGAGTCAAACTCCATAGCTTCTGCTATAAACACTGCGATACCCGCAATTCCTCTTTGGGCTGTCGGAATCGTTTTGGCTGTCATTTGTGCTATAATCTTTATCGGTGGAATTCAGAGAATTGCATCGGTTGCTGAAAAAATAGTTCCCATAATGGCTATTATTTATCTCGTTATCGGCTTTATATTCTTGGGCTTTAACATTACAAAGGTTCCCCAGAGCTTTGCTCTTATATTCAAATATGCATTTGACGCAGATGCGATCATAGGCGGTGGAGTGGGCGCTATTATTGTTGCAATGACACAGGGCGCTAAAAGAGGTCTTTTCTCAAACGAAGCAGGTATGGGTTCAACTCCTCACGCACACGCTCAGGCAAAGGTGGAAAAGCCCCACGACCAGGGTGTTGCCGCTATGATAGGCTTGTTCATAGACACATTTGTAGTACTTACTATAACTGCTCTCGTAGTTATTACCGCATTTTATACAGAGGGCGGAGCGCTCAGCACAAATGCGCTTTGGGCTGCCAACAATAAAAGCGGAGCTCTCACCAATACAAATCTTATGCAGTCGGCATTTGGCACACTGTTCGGCTCGACAGCAGGAAATATCCTCGTTGCAATATGCCTTATGTTCTTTGCATTCACAACGATCATCAGCTGGAATTTCTTTGGAAAGGTAAATGCTGAATATCTCTTTGGCAAAAAAGCAACCGTTGTGTATTCCGTTATTGCCGTTGCATTCATTTTCATCGGAACAGTTTTCCCCAACGCCTTGGTTTGGGAGCTTACCGATATGTTCAATAACCTCATGGTTATCCCCAACGCAATAGCTCTTGCCGCACTTTCGGGAATAGTAGTAAAGTGTGTCAAGGTCGGCACCGATGCAAAAAAAGCAAAAAAGGAAGCAAAAAAGCAGGATTCTGCTGAATAAGCATCATTATATTAAAAAGGCTTGAGTTCAATAAACTCAAGCCTTTTTGTTTGCCTTATATTTATCAATAGCCGCCATAACAGCAGGTATTAACAAAAGCTGAATTATAATTCCAGGGATACCCGTTATCACAACGCCCGTAAAGACACCCGCAACGCTTATCGGCGAGCCCTTTATTCCAAGCAACAGCATCTGTACGGCGCATCTTATCACGCGTCCTGCGACCATTGAAATTATCAAAGCCTTATATACAGCCCAAACGCTCTGTCGCTTAGAGCGCCTATATATATATCCCGCAATTAACGCGTATGTCGCAAGCTCAAACGCTATTGAAATAGCCTCAGGATACATATTCGGTCTTGAAAAAACCAGCGAACGAAGCAACGGCAACACAAACGCCATACACGCAGAATATTGCCAGCTACACAAAAACGCGCACAAAAACACGGGAATGTGCATAGGAAGCAACATACTTCCTATTTGCGGTATCTGCCCCGTAAGGAACGGCAAAGCCACTCCCATTGCCAAAAACATTGCAGCTAAGGTCAAATTTTTGGTATTACTTCTCATATACCCATCTCTTTCATTTTACAAAGGATCACACGGTAAGCCTCGTGTTGCTCGGATATTCCAAGCACCGCCTCCTCAAACGGGCATATGCCGTCACCTTTGCGGTTGATTATATTCTCCGTCAGCGTTCCGTATTCAACAAGAATACCATTCTCCATCAACAGTTCAAGCGCCGAACGACTGATAACGCGCGCATATATATGAGTAACGCCCAAAAGCAGATATAAAAATGCCGTTGCTCTGCCAACCACCTTGTCGGCGGCAGAAAAGCCCTTAATGTCAATACCTTGGGAATACATATCCACAAGAGGCTTTACTCCTCTTTGCTCTGAAAATATCTCCTTGCCGTCTTGGCATAAAACACAGGTATATTTACCTGTGTCAAGCAATTCCTTTGCTCTTGTAAGATCTCTCATTTGTTCAGCTTCTCCGCAAAGCTCATCATCATTTCGCTTATTTTTATACCCTGAGGGCATACCTCCTCGCAACAACGACAGCCAATACACGCAGACGGAAGCTTTCCCTCGTCAATATCCTTAATGTCAACAACGCCGTCAGTCATCACCTGCTCGTTGTAAACCTCAATAATGCGAGGAATATCGAGTTCCTGAGGGCAATGAGAGGTACAATATCCGCAAGAAGTGCACGGGAGCACATTTTTATTCGTCATAGCTCTGCCAATTCTGAAAAGAATATCCTTCTCGTTTTCCGAAAGTGGCTTTTCTTGCTCATATGTAGCAATGTTTTCGCTTAATTGCTCAAAATTCGACATACCCGAAAGAGTCATTACCACCTCGGGGATAGACTGAACAAACCTGAACGCCCATTCGGCATTAGTGGTGTCGGGGCGGAGTTCCCTGAGCTTTTTTTCATGCTGAGGCAACAAATTCACAAGCTTTCCTCCTCTAACGGGCTCCATTACCCAAACGGGAATTCCGTAAGAAGAAACAAGCTCGACCTTTTCCTTGGCATTTTGATATTCCCAATCAAGCCAATTTATCTGGAGCTGACAGAATTCCATATCCTTTCCGTAAGCCGACAAAAATCTTTTCATTGTGTCCATGTTTGCGTGAGCGGAAAATCCAAGGTGACGAATGCGTCCATTTTTCTTTTGCTCCATGAGATAATCGTAAATACGATACTGAGGATCAAGATATTCATTTATATCGCTCTCGCAAACATTGTGGAACAGATAAAAATCAAAATAATCCACACGGCAACGCTTGAGCTGAGCCTCAAATATCTCCTCCACCTTGTTTATGTTGGCAAGATCAAATCCGGGAAATTTGGTAGCAAGGTAATAGCTGTTGCGTGGGTACTCGGAAAGCAGCTCTCCAATGACAGGCTCAGATTGTCCATTGTGATATATCCAAGCCGTATCAAAATAGTTGATACCCTTTTTTAATGCGTAATCTACCATTTTTCTTGTAGCTTCTTTATCTATCGAGCCATCCTCAAGCGTGGGAAAACGCATACAGCCCATTCCGAGCG
>JAGCJD010000260.1 GCA_017648425.1 Clostridia bacterium
ACAGGTACGAGCATATGTGTACTGAGCATATGGTCCTGTATTGCCGTCAAAATTGAGCGCATCATCCATAACGAAGTTTATATCCTTGATACGGTTGTTTGACAAGTAGTAGAAAACAACTGCTCCAACACCGATCTGCTCCGCAATTTTTTCTTTACCATCAAGATCGGGATTTTTCTCATTCATTATTCCCGAGATCTTTTCAACAGCAAGAGCAAAAAGGTCGCGAAGAAGTATAACATTACCTGTTCTCGTTGCCAGTTTTTCACCATTTATGCTTACGGTTCCATACGGAACATGAACAAGCTTATCGTGCCAATCGTATCCCATAAGCTCAACGACCTTGAACCACTGAGCAAAGTGCAAGCTCTGTCCCGCGCTTGTTACATATATAGCCTTATCAAAATCGTATGTCTGCTTTCTGTAAACAGCCGCCGCAATATCTCTTGTAGGATACAGCGTTGAGCCATCTCTCTTAAGTATCAGACACGGAGGCATTCCGTATTCCTCAAGGTCCACTATGGAAGCGCCGTCATCTATCCGCATAAGTCCCATATCACGAAGCTTTTGAACCTGTGCGGGCATCTTATCGGTATAGAAGGACTCGCCCTTATAGCTGTCGAATTCTATTCCGAGCTGTCTGTATGTCTTTTTATATTCTGCAAGGCTTATTTCAACAAACCACTGCCAGAGCGATATGTTCTCCTCATTCTGCTCCTCAAGCTTATGGAACTCAGCTCTTGCCATATCGTTAAGAGAGGGATCCTTTTCTGCCTCCTCGTGGAATTTAACATAAAGCTCAACGAGCTTGTCTATTCCGCCCTGCTCTATAAGCTCCTTGTTTCCCCATTTGCGGTAGGCAACTATAAGCTTACCGAACTGTGTTCCCCAGTCACCGAGGTAGTTTATGCCCACGCACTTATATCCCGCAAACTCATGCAGCCTTTTGAGAGAATGGCCGATAACGGTCGTTCCCAGATGTCCAATGTGGAACGGCTTTGCAACATTGGGAGAGGAATAGTCAAGAACCACTGGCTTTCCCTTTCCTATATCGGGTGCTCCGTACTCCTCTTTTCTTTCAAGAGCGGACGAGGTGACCTTGTTTACAAGTGCCTCTCCGTCAAGGAATATATTGAAGTATCCATTCAATGCCTCTGCACGCTCAACACATGGAGCTGAAAATTCCTCCGCTATCTGCGTTGCTATCCTTACGGGAGAGGTACGCATGATCTTACTCATTTTAAAGCAAGGCAGGGCAAGATCTCCCATTTTGGGATCGGGTGGATATTCAAGCATATCCGCAACATCTGCCGCCTCAATCTGTATATCGGGATTTACCGACTTTAATTTCTCTACTATTGTCTTGGAAATTGACAGTTTGATCTCTATCATTTTTATGCTCCTTAAATGTAAATCACAAATAAATATTATATCACAATCATATCGTATTTTCAAGTATTACGCCAAATTTTAATTCAGTTAAAGAGTGACGCTTACAAGACTTGCTTTTGTAAAGCAAACTATATCCTTGCTTGATACCAATAGCTGTATTCCCTTTACTCCCGCGCTTACCGTAAGCTCATCGAGCTCGTTTGCGCTTTCGTCAAAATATGTCGGGAATTTCTTTTTCATTCCAACGGGAGAGCATCCTCCTCTTATATAACCAGTGATAGCCAAAAGCTCCTTTACAGGTAATGGCTCTATCTTTTTCGAGCGGGTAACAACCGCCGCCCTTTTGAGATCTATCTCCTTATGGCATGGTATGCAAAACACAAA
>JAGCJD010000261.1 GCA_017648425.1 Clostridia bacterium
ACTTTTTCATAAACGGTCTGCTTTTTGTAAAGCAAATTTTCATAATCATTCATATTCATTGACCTCGTTTTTGTCTTTATAATAGTATTTTTTATAAGCATCTATTTCATTGTTTACTTTTTTAACATACTTTTCGGTTTCTTCAAATGGTATCTTTATAAGATTACCCTTGCCATCTGAGTATTCCTCGTCCTCTAACCACTTGGCAACATTTCCTTCGCCTGCGTTGTATGCGGCGAGCGCGGTGTCAAGATTTCTGTCAAATTTAAGGTAAAGATAGTTCAGATAATAAGTCCCATATCTTATATTCACTTCGGCATCAAAAATCTCATTCTTATGTAAATGTTCGCCTAAATGCTCATCAGAGGTAAGCCATTCAAATGTTTTCGGCATTATTTGCATAAGACCACAAGCACCTGCATAGGATTCCGCCTGCGGATCAAAGTCGCTCTCGACCTTGATCATAGCGAAAATAACGGGCTCGGGAATATTGTATTCATAAGCGTACTGCCGAACATATTCTAAATAAGTGTTTGGGTGAGCTTTCTTTTCAAAGCCTTTCCAAACAATATCAACTATAAATCCCAATAATATGGAGATAACGAGTATTACGGCAATAATGATAAAGCGTTTTAATGAAGATCTCATTTTTATATCCTTTCAGGAGAATAAATGTAGCTTATCGATTATTTCACGGATGTTAGAGGAAAATTCCTCCTGTGTTCCGTTGTTGTATATGACAATATGGGAATTACTTATATAAAAGGAATCGTCCTTTTGTGCCCGTATCCGCTCTATTGCCTTTTCCTCTGAAATATTGTCCCTCATTGAAATGCGTTTAGAACGCTCGCTTTCCGATGATAATACCGATATTACCGTGTCGCATTCCTTGTAAAATCCGGATTCAATAAGCGTGGGCGCATCAATGACCACGGCTTTTTCGCCGCATTGTTCAAGGGATTTGATAATATCTCGTATTCTTTCAACAACTATGCAAAGCACAGTCTTGTTTAACAGCTCAAGCTTTTGCTTGTCGTTGAATACAATAGAGGATAAGGCGTTTCTGTCAAGACTGCCGTCATTCTTAAAAACACTGTCACCGAATTCAAAGCGTATAGCGTCAAGACATTTTGACGGTGGGATCAGCATGGAGTGGTAAAGCTCATCGGCATTAATAGCCTTTATGCCAAGTGATGATATACTTTCGGTAAGCTGTGTTTTACCCGAGCCGCTAGGACCTGTAATTCCAATTACTCTCATGCTGCCTCCTTTTGTTATAAATATTTTTTTATGTCCTCATAGGAACTGTTGCTTTTTGAGGAAAAATATGCCGCGTCCATTACCGCCTGAATATGCAGAGCATCACTAAAATCAGGGGCGTGAGGGATTTTTGTGTAGACTGAACTTAAAAACTCATACATACTTTCAACATGTCCTCGTATCCACGATGAGGGAGCTTTGGGAGCAGGGAATGCTCCGCCTGGGGTTGGGTATCTTCCAACGCATTCTATCGCCTTATATCCTGTGCTTCCGCCAAGCACATCGGGCTTTTGCGTTGCATCGTAAAAATACAAGAAATTAGGTTGCATGAGTGAAAATTTGATAGAACCCTTTTCTCCGTATATGCACAATGAAAGGTCGTCATTCGCCCCATGTATAAGCTTGCTTACGCATATCGTTCCTACCGCACCGCATGAAAGCCTTGCAGTCATATAGAATGCCTCGTCAGCATTTGTTTTCCAAGGGCATCCGTCAGAGCCACTTCTCAATGGATATGCAATTTGAGAAGTACCGCTTACAGCCTCAAAGCTTCCGCACAAAAAGTATATAAGATCTATCACATGCGAGCCGAGATCAAAAAGCACTCCGCCACCGCATATATCACTGTTTTGCTTCCACCCCGCGTTTTTTTGCGTATCAGTACAACTGTTATGCAGATATTCAGCGGAAAATGAAAGAACGCGACCGATATGCCCTTCGTCAACGAGTTGCTTTGCTCTTAATATGGGAGCTATAAAGCGATTGTTAAAAACAATATTACATATAAGACCACTGTTCTTTGCAAGTTCAGCTATCTCTTTTGCCTGAGCTGAACTTATACACAACGGCTTTTCACAATAGATATGCTTTCCTGCGGCGATACATTTTTTCAATGTATCATAATGAAAAGCGTTGGGAGTGCAGATGTCGATTATATCGACATCTGGCGAATAGATCAATTCGTTCTCGTTGTCAGTTGCAATTTCAAAGCCGAATTTTTCTGCGACCTGCCGACTTTTTTCTATACTTGTCGTGCATACACCCACGATTTCTGTCTGAAAGGGAAGACTTGAATAATAGAACTTCATATTTTCAACGGAATATGAGTGAACCTTTCCCATTGCACCAAATCCAAGCAGTCCGATTTTGAGCTTCTTAGCCATTTAAAAATCTCCCCATAATACAAATACATACTATATTATTATACCGCAAAGCCCAATTTTTTTCAAGTATTATTTATTAAATTTTATATAACCGTTGAAAAAAAAGTGAAAACATAGTATAATATTAATAACGAAATAAATTGAGGGGGCAAAAATGAAATACGATGTAGTTTTATTTGATGCGGACGGCACTCTGCTTGATTTTTTGAAAAGCGAGAAGGAAGCAGTCGGAGAGGTCATGTCTGACAACGGAATTGAGCCCACTGATGAGAATATAAGGCTTTATAGTGAGATAAATGCAGGGCTTTGGAAAAAGCTTGAAAGACGGGAGATAGAAAAAAAGGTATTGCTTTACCGCAGATTTGAACTGTTGCTTGAAGCGCTAGGGAAGACAGGAGACGCCAAGGAAATGGCAAAAGCGTACATGAATTCGCTTTCGACCAAGGGATACCTGCTTGACGGCGCGGAGAAAATGTGCAGAACAATAAATGGCAAGGTAAGAGCGTACATATTGACCAACGGTGTGGAGTTTATACAAAGAGGAAGATACGCTCGTTGCGGAATTGACAAATATTTTGACGATGTTTTCATATCAGACTGCATTGGCTGTGAAAAGCCCGCTGTTGAGTATTTTGATTATGTATCTGACCACATAGGCGGTATTGATAAAAAGCGCACGCTTATAGTAGGCGATTCCTTGACATCGGATATGCAGGGCGGAATAAATTACGGAATAGATACCTGCTGGTATAATCCGAATAAAAAGGCGTGCCCCGATGATGTAAGCCTTACTTACATTGTTGACAATTTTGATGATATAACTAAAATTATACTTGGAGAGGTATAACGAATGAGCTCCGATATTTTGCTTAATGAGTTGCAAAAATACGGAATTGAATATAAAAAAGACCATTCTCTCAAAGAGCATTGCACTTTTCATGTCAGTGGAACTTGCGAATTGGCAATTTTTCCAAGCGACACAGAGCAATTTGTTTTTGCACTCAGGGTGCTTGACAATTTAGGTGTGGAGTTTTGTATATGCGGAAGAGGCTCGAATACGCTGTTTGCTGACGAGTATATTAATAAGGCTATTGTCTTTACCGAGAACTGTAACGCTGTTAGAATTGATAGAGATATGATAAAAGCAAGCTCGGGAGCAAGTCTTATCCGTGTTGCAAATCTTGCCGCTGAAAACGGACTTTCGGGAATGGAATTTGCGTCAGGTATACCGGGAAGCATTGGCGGCGCTGTGTATATGAATGCAGGAGCATATTCCTCTTGTATGTCAGATGTGATAGTTAAAAGCTCGGCGTATAGCCGAAAAGAGCAAAAAATAATGACTGTTGAGGAGCATTGCTTTTCATACAGAAGCAGCATATATAAAGAGAATTCCGACCTAATATGTCTTGATGCGGAAATCAAGCTGACGCACTCCAATGTTGATGTTGTACGCAAAAAAATGAGGGAGCTGTCCGAGTATCGCAGAAGTAAGCAACCTATTGAATTTCCAAGCGCGGGCAGTTATTTCAAAAGACCTGGCAGTGATTTTGCGGGAAGACTTATTGAAGAATGCGGACTTAAAGGAATGCGTGTCGGAGATGCAGAGATTTCGGTCAAACACGCGGGATTTATAATAAACAGAGGAAATGCAAGCTTTGATGATATATTAAGGCTTGAGGAAATAGTAAAAGCCAAGGTTCTAGCGGATTTTGGCGTAGAGCTTGAAAGGGAAGTTGAGATAGTCAGATAAGGAGCGGATATGTCACTTACGGACAGTATTGTTGAGGAATTTTATTTGTTAGAGCCAAATAAAACTTGTTGCCGAAAGGCTCGCCTTTGCGGACTTTTGTATTCGTGCAGGTGTACCGTTGCAAAAAGCGTTATATCGGCGTCCCTTGCCAGAGAAGCAGATGCAAAAAGAGCCGTTGGAATAATCGAGCAGATATTTCCGTCCTCTCATGTCACGCAGATAAAGAATTGCAGACATGGCGGACATAAGCGCTATGAATTTGAATTTTATTCAAAAACACTTGCTACAAGCTTTATTGATATTGATAATGGAGAGCTTGAAAGTGTGTCTTCTGCATTTGGCTTTCGCTGCAAGGATTGCGAGGGACACTTTTTGCGCGGAGCATTTGAAAGCTGTGCGACACTAAGTAATCCAAAAAGCGGATATCATTTGGAGTTTACCTTTGTCGGTGAGAAGCGCGCGGAGCTTTTTTTAGATATTTTATCTTCAAATGTGGCCGCGCCCGGAAAAATAAACAGAAACGGTAAAATAGGATTGTATTATAAAAGTAATGTCAAAATTTCAGATGCGCTGTACTTTTTCGGAGCGACAAAGTCAAGCTTTGAAATGACTAATATGAGCATTGAGCGCGATATAAGAAATAATGAGAACCGCGCCACGAATTGCGTTACGAGGAATATAATGCGTTCGGTAGATGCCGCTTCAAGACATGTAGAAGCGATAAGATATCTTATGAGCATAGAAAAGTTTGAAATACTTACTAATGAGCTTGCCGATACGGCGCGCCTCAGACTTGAAAATGACACAGCAACTCTTTCAGAGCTTGCCGCTATGCACATGCCCCCTATTACAAAATCGGGACTTAACGGAAGACTTGCCAGGATACTTGCGATAGCAGAGGAGCAGAAAAAAGCGCGTGAAGATAATAAATGAAATTTGTTTAAGGGAGGAATATCATGGGGCAAAAGAAAAAAATTCTCTCTGACTCCGTATGGAGTATAACGGGACTTGTATTAATGAATGTTACGCTTCAATTTGCGGTCTATCCATTCTGGGAAAGACGGCTTGGCGAGGCGGCTCTCGGAAATATTCTGTATCTTATATCTCTTATGAATGTTTTTGCGGTGTCAGCAGGTGTCAGCGTAGGATATGCAAGGCTTAAAAGAAGCGCTGAGTGTGAAACTAAAAACTCACCGTATCTTTTAATACTTGCCTTGGCAACTGTTGTTTCGTTACTGTTTGGAGTTGCCATATCATTCCTTGGCGGAGTTGAAATGGGAGCTCTTGATGCTATTATCTTCTGCGCAGTTATTTGTCTTACCATGTGGAGATATTACGCTGATGTAGAGTACAAGCTATCTCTCAATTATAAGAGCTACTTCTTATATTATCTCTTTATAAGTGTCGGATATGCTGTTGGAATAGCGCTGTTTTATATTACGGGAATTTGGAGCATAACGCTTTTTGTTGGCGAGCTGTTCGGACTTGCATTTGTATTTTTGTTTGGCAGAATATTCCGCACGGAGCGTACTCTTGACAAGGAGGAGCTTTCGGACGCATTTAAACTTGTGCTCGTGCTTCTTGGCTCGGAAATGCTTTCAACACTCATATTCAACGCGGATAGGATATTGCTGAGAATAGTTATAGACGAGGTAGCGGTTACCGAATATTATCTTGCCTCTCTTCTTGGAAAGACCGTTGCGTTGCTTACTGCTCCGCTAACGGGCGTTATCGTTGGATATTTGTCAAAATATAAGGGCGACCTTACCGTTAAGGTTATGAATATCGCAACAGCGCTTGCCGTGATCAGCATAGCTCTCGGTGCAGTTGCTTGTACTGTTGGCTCGTATATAATAATCCCAATACTTTATCCTGACCAGTATGAAACAGTAAAGCAGTATTTTGTAATATCCAATGTGGCGCAGGTTGCATTCTTCATAGGAAGCGTTATAACAGTAGTGCTGCTGAG
>JAGCJD010000262.1 GCA_017648425.1 Clostridia bacterium
AAAAGGTAAAGTTTTGCCTTTTTATAACGGTTTCCTTGTCTGCCACTACAACCTGCTCCTCGGGAACATATTCGCTGTCATAAACAAGCATTGGAGGAAGCTCTGCAAGCCTTTCAGCGCACATTTTTACAAGCACATCAAGGTTTTCCCCTGTTGCGGCGGATACATATATAAGCTCACAGCCAATATCCTTTACATACTCTTCAAACTCTTCAATATCAACCATATCTCTGTCAAGCGAATCGCATTTGTTTGCAACAATTATTTGAGGGCGTTCCGCAAGAGCGGGGCTGTATTTGAGAAGCTCGGTATTTATCATTATTATGTCATCAACGGGATTTCTTCCCTCAAAGCATGAAATATCTACTACATGGAGCAACAGTCTGCATCTGTCAACATGACGCAGAAAAGCGTGTCCAAGTCCCAATCCCTCGGAAGCGCCCTCAATAAGGCCAGGTATGTCAGCGGCAACAAATCCGCTCTCGCCTGATGTCCTTACGACACCGAGGTTTGGAGAAAGGGTGGTAAAGTGGTAGTCGGCAATTTTTGGCTTTGCCGCGCTTATGCAGGAAAGAATAGAGGATTTTCCAACGCTGGGATATCCGATAATACCAACATCTGCAAGCATTTTAAGCTCTAAGATAACCGTTTTTTCCTCTCCCTTAGTTCCGTTTTTCGCGAAATTAGGAATTTGTCTTGTGGGCGTTGCAAAGTGTCTGTTGCCCCAGCCACCGCGGCCACCCTTGCAAGCAATAAAATCCGCTCCATTATTTTGCGTCATATCATGAATGACCTTACCTGTATCCGCGTCACGGATTATAGTTCCCGCAGGAACTGAGATTATAAGGTCGTCAGCGGTCGCACCGTGGAACTTTGAGCCTCTTCCGTTTTCGCCGTTTTGAGCAACAAATTTGTGCTTGTAACGAAATGCGAGTAGGGTGTTCGAGCCCTCGTCAATGCGGAAAACTATATTTCCGCCGTGACCGCCGTCACCGCCGTCGGGACCACCGTGCGAAACATATTTTTCTCGGTGAAAGGCTATTGCGCCATTGCCGCCGTCACCTGCTTTAATGTAAATTTTTGCGTTATCTACAAACATAATTTTTCTCCTTTCTCAGAGAAGTCCTATCGAAGAGAGCATTTGCTTCCAATCAGTAAAATCGTGATATTTAGCATCAACTCTTAATTCGTCCGTAATGGGAGAGGGATACTCCTTTTCCCACACAGCAATCGTTTTGCCAACACCTGCGGCATTGGCAGCTCTTAATCCGCTCGTTCCGTCCTCAAACACTGCGCATTCGGAGGGATCAAGTCCCAAACGCTGTGCGGCGATCAGATAAATGTCGGGAGCGGGCTTTCCTGGAAATGTTCCGTTATCATAAACGATATTGTCAAAGGAAAACCATCTTCCTATTCCAAGCTCCTCAAAATAAAATTTCACATTTATCAGCGGAGAGCCTGTTGCCATGCAAAATGGAATATTATTTGCCTTGATATAATCAAGAAATTCACAAGCGCCGTCAACAAGCGCGGGACGCTGGGGAGATGTGCGACAAATATCCATATACAAGCCTTCTTTAAGGTCTGTGAAATATTTTATATCATCCTCGGTCGCGTTTGGCTTGAAATGCTTATTGACTATTTCACTGTTTGTTCTGCCAAAAATATTTTTTACGATAAACTCTTTATTTTGTCTTGGTAAGCCATATTTGTCAAGACAAGCGCTGAATGCGTCAAAGTGATATTGACTGTCAAAAAACAAGGTTCCGTTAAAATCAAAAAGTAAGCCTTTTATCTTGCTCATTTTTAATCTTCACCCCTCATTTTTATAACGAGCTTTATCGGAGTTCCCGAAAAACCGAATGTTTGCCTGAGTACATTTTCGATGTAACGCTGATACGAGAAGTGGAACAGCTCTACATTGTTGCAGAAAAGAACGAATGTAGGGGGAGCTACCGATACTTGCGTCATATAGTATATCTTCAATCGTTTGCCCTTGTCGGAGGGAGGCTGAACCTTCATGGTAGCCTCTGCAAGAACCTCGTTGAGCATACCTGTGGATATTCGTGTGGTAGCCTGATTGTGAACATACTTTATGTGCTCGAAAAGCGTATTTATGCGCTGTCCTGTGAGAGCAGAAACATACACGATGGGAGCGTACGGCATATACGCAAGAGATGTCCTTATGCGTTCATTGAATGTGTTTACTGTGCTGTTGTCCTTTTCAATGCTGTCCCATTTGTTGACTACTATAATTGAAGCCTTTCCTGCCTCGTGCGCTATTCCCGCAATTTTTTCGTCCTGCTCGGTTATTCCTGTTCCCGCATCTATCATGATAAGACAAACATCTGACCTTTCAACTGCCATATGGGCGCGCAAAACGCTGTATTTTTCTATTTTGTCGTTTATTTTTGATGCTCTGCGTATTCCCGCAGTGTCTATGAATGTAAACTTGCCGTGCTCGTTTTCAATATGCGTATCGACAGCGTCACGAGTAGTTCCTGCTATGTTGGATACGATAAGTCTGTTTTGTCCGATTATTTTGTTTATTATTGAGGATTTTCCTGCATTTGGTTTTCCTATAACCGCAACCTTTATGCTGTCGTCATCATCCTCATCATCAGTCTCGGGAGGCAGAGATTTCAATACCTCGTCAAGAAGATCGCCCGTTCCGCTTCCGTGTACAGAGGAAAGAGCTATCGGTTCGCATTCAAAGCCAAGCTCATAGAATTCATAAAATTCAAACGGAACATGTCCTACGCTGTCACACTTGTTGATACAAGGTATAATCGGTTTTCCGCTTTTTTTGAGAAGTATGGCAATTTCACGGTCGGAGGCGGTAAGTCCTGTTCTTACATCACACATAAACAGTATTACATCTGCGCTCTCAATAGCTATTTCAGCTTGAAACCGCATCTGCTTTAAAATAATATCATCTGTTTTTGGTTCAATTCCTCCCGTGTCGATAACGCTCAGTTTGCGTCCGCACCATTCCGTTTCTCCGTATATTCTGTCTCTCGTAACTCCGGGAACATCCTCGACTATCGAACGGCGTTCGCCTATGAGCTTGTTAAAGAGAGTGCTTTTACCTACATTAGGTCTGCCAACTATGGCGATAATGGGTCTTGCCATGATATACACCTCCTTGTATTTTGTGTATCAGTCCTTGTTGATTGCTTCAAAAATTGTAAATATAAATCGTTCCGCGCTGTTTTCAAGAGCTATAACGGGCGTTCTGAGCTTTTCTGAAATATCGGCAGGGGACATATCGTCAAGTAAAACATCACCCTCCGCGCGTAGCGCTGCCGCGGGAATGAAAACGGCATCACCCAACGGCTTGTCCATGAGCTGCTCGGAAATATCCTTCCCTGTGAGAAGCCCGGAAACTGTTATTTGTTCCCCAAAAAAATTGTTTTTTATAGGATATACATTTATTTTAAGTCCGCCGAATTGCTTTTCAAGAGCATCAGCTATTTTACGAATATGCTGTTCAGCCGCGTAGCCCGTGGCAATTGATACCGTGCCCTTAGCTTGCTTAAAGCAAGCGTATTTTTGCTCATTTTCAAGCTCGGAAAAAATATCGGTCTGCATATCCGTTATCATTCCAACTCCGTTTTCAATTTGAGAATAATCCTCATAAAAATCGTCATCAGGAAGCGGAAGTCCCGCCTTTATGTAAAATTCATCGGCAAGGTAGAAAAGTCGTGAGCCGTGCTTTTGTTTGCACATATCTCCAAAATCAGTTACCTGCTTTATAATGCTTGCGCATTCCTCGGGAGTGAATGGTTCAAGCTGATAAAGACCGTCACGGAATTTTGTAAGCCCTGCGGGAACAACGCTCGTGCTCTGCATTGCGGGAGCAAGGGCTTCAAGGTCGCACATTGTCCTGTCAAGCTCGCGTCCATCGTTTATGCCGCGACACAAGACTATTTGACAGCACAGTGAAATGCCCGCTTCCGCAAGCCTTTTTAAGTAAGACAACACCTCTCCTGCGCGCTTATTGTGCATCATTTTTACTCTGAGCTCAGGGTTTGTGGTGTGCACCGATATGTTTACGGGAGAAATATGCATTTGCGTTATGCGCTCTATATCATTGTCATGCAAATTGGTAAGCGTAATATAATTCCCATGCAAAAACGAGAGCCTTGAATCATCGTCCTTGAAATAAAGGGAGCTTCGCATTCCCTTTGGAAGCTGGTCAATAAAACAAAAAACGCATTTGTTCTCACACGAGTGCTTTTTATCCATAAGCGGAGTTTCAAAATCAAGACCAATATCATCGTATTCTTGCTTTTTTATCTTGAATTTTTTCTGTTTTCCATTTCTCAAAACTACGATATTCAGCGACTTGTTTGCGAGATAAAAGCGGTAGTCAAGCACATCGTTGATTTGCTTTTTATTTATCGAAACGAGAATATCGCCCGCCAGAATTCCTGCCTTTTCGGCGCGGCTTTTTGGCATAACATCAGTTATAGCTACCATTTTTACCTCCTTGTGAGCATAAAACTCCATACTATCATATTATTATACCACATTTTAATCAAAAAGTCAAAGGATTTACAAAAAACAAGCAGAAAATATTGCCCTGAAATGCTATTGTGTAATAACGCAACAGCGTTTTTCATATAATTTAACGAAACTTAACAAAATATAATTCGAAAAGGAGAGAATGTATGATAAACGAGATGGAGGGGAATATGCGGGAAAGAGGATATTTTACAGTCCCGTTGCATGAGAGGAGCTTTGGAGTAGAGGTCTCGGGGGACTTTACATTGCCTGATTATCAGAACGAAATAAGACGCATATTACATGTGACGCCAACAGTGCTCCCACCCGCAAAATATGTGGGAGATAATGCAGTGGAATTTAACGGAACGATAGATTATCAGATTCTTTATGTCGGTAGTGACGGAGAAATGTATTCCGTTCCTCTGTCATCGGATTACAGTTTTAGCGTTCCTGTTGAAAAGGGAGCTGATTTTGATGCCATATCGGATATATTTGCGCTTTGCAGTGTATCATCGGAGTCGGTAAGCACTCGGGTGAGCGCGCCTCGCAGACTTAGCATAAGATGCCGAATAAGACCTAATGTTCGTGTTTACGGAAGAATACCCGCCATAACGGGGGTAAATTCCGAGATAGATCCCGAAACTGTTTACACAAGATCATGCGAATGCAAGAGCGTAGAGGGGGAAAACGCAGAGTCTGACATTATAAGCGTGTCTGGCGTTATCTCCGCTTCGTCTGATGATATGCGCGTGGTATGCGCAGACGCGAGTGTAACTGTCGGAAGCATTGAAAGTGGCGAGCATTCGATTGCGTGCAAGGGAAATGTAAAATTCAATTTGCTTTGCATAAGCGAGGAAACGGGAGAATACAAAACGCTGGTCGGCAACGAGGGCTTTGAGGGCGAGATAGATATTGAAACGGATATTTCAGAGACGAGCGTTCATGTATGCGGAATAGCGCCCGAATTAAAGGTAAATGTTACGGAGCAGGGCATAGAATGCAATGCAGGTGTTATTCTGGGGGCAACTGCGTTTAAAAGTAATTCGGTGTCATATATTGACGATGTGTATTCAACTATCGCAGAATGCGAGTGTTCAATGAGAAATCTCGCCGTTCGAACCCTACACAAATGCGCAACTGCCAATTTTACACTTAGCGAGCGCATTCCGATATCTACGGCGCAAATACCAGAAAACGCAGAAATAATATGTGGATTTTGCAATTCTGTTTTTGATAAATGCGCGCTTTTATCAGGTAAATACATATTCACGGGCAATTCTGTTTTTACGGTGGTCTATATGAATGATAAGGATATTTATTCGTCAGATGTGTCCGTCCCCGTGCGCTATGAATGCGATGGCGCTTCGGGAGAGCCTGTTTTTGGAGATGCTTTATTTAAAGTGGAGGATATGAGGCTTCGTATAGCCGAGGGAAATCTCTGCGTTGATGCAGAAATGTCCGTTTGCGCCGATTGTATGGGAGAAAGCATTGTTAAAAGCGTTGATAAGGCGGTGTTTGGGGAAACGATACAAAAAGAGGAGGGACAGCTTATAGTCTGCTATCCTGCAAGTGACGATACGCTTTGGAGCGTTGCCAAGAGATATAAGGTTGCTCCTACCCTTGTGCTGGGCGATCCCTCAACTGACAGATATGTGCTGATAGAATAATAAAAATAATTATTGCAAATATATGCCTTTATGTGATATAATATTTATATCATTTAAAGGCAGGACAACAAGATGAAGGTAAAAAATTTAAGCAAAGATTATCAAGCGGTTGCTTCAATGGCGCAACCAAAGCACCACAAGCCAAAAAAAACGAATATATTTTTTCGAACGCTGTTAAAGGTAGCTTCAACTCCTGATCTTTTGGCTACAAATTTCAAATGTCAAAGGGTAGGAATGGAGCGCTTGGGTAAAAATGAGCCCGCATTGATACTTATGAACCATTCGAGCTTTATCGATCTTGAAATAGCTTCGAGCGTTCTTTATCCAAGACCGTTTAATATAGTTGCCACGCTTGACGCGTTTATCGGCAAGGCGTGGCTTATGCGCCAGATAGGCTGTATTTC
>JAGCJD010000263.1 GCA_017648425.1 Clostridia bacterium
AGGCGTCTTTCAAAGACTGAAATAGAATATCTTAAAGGAAACACAAAATAGATAACAGGAGCAATTATGATCAAGGTATTACCCATACAATCAAAGGATTTGCAAAAGGAAATATGCGAAAAGTGCGGCGCTGAATACGATCCCGACCTTCTTGCGTACGCCGCTTATACGGACGACCGCCTTGCGGGTGTGTGCCAATTCAAGCTGACCGATAAGGGTGGCGTTATAAAAAACATTTCCCCCACAATAGACCATGAGGATAAGGAAGCTCTTTTTGTAATGGGAAGGGGCGCTCTTAACTTTATAGACCTGTGTGGAGTGCACTTTGCCACTTACTGCGGAGAGGCCATGGACGAGCCCCTGCTACGCAGAATTGGATTTAAGAAAAACAGTGACGGAATATTTGAAATAAACCTTGAGGGATTTTTCACAGATCACTGTCATTAATATTTATTTGTAAAATAATATTGCGAATAATTGTTGACAAGCATATGCAATATGTGTTATAATAGTTCGTGTTGTATGTGCATTTGTTACACAAAAAATATATTTATCATGAATGCCGAGAGGAAGGATCTCTTTATGTCAAAGGAACTTAATTTTCTTATTTTATTAAAGGTATTAAAAGCCGCATGGTGGAAAATACTTGTTTTCACGGTTGCAATAGCGATAGCCGTATCCCTTTTTGTGGAATTCGTAATTCCTAAGAAATACGCGTCAAAAACAGAGTTTTATATTTTGAATACAAGTACGACATCAGAATATACAACCACCGCGCTTTTATCAGCAGCAGAGTATTTGGCTAATGACTACATAGAGATAATAAACGGTGACAAAATGATGGAGGCGGTTCTTGCAGATATAGCTGAAAAGGGATATGTAACATATTCCCCCAACTCTATCCGCTCAATGATATCCGCCAGCACATCGGCAGACTCATCAACATTCAATATAACTGTAACAAGCACAGATAAGGATCTCGCATTTTATATCTGTGATTCAATAAAGGACAATGCGCCTGATATAATCAAGGGGATAACAAGACCAAGCTATTCGTCAAGCGTATATAGAAAAACCAACCAGAAAGATGAAAATGGAAACGATATATATGTTCCGGTAAGCGAGGAAGATCTCGAGTGCGTAAAGGTAATCCGCGCTCCCGAGCTTTCAAAATCTCATGTATATCCCAATGTTTTCACAATGACACTTGTTTCAGCTGTATTTGCCGCGTGCGCAGCATATGTGTTCTTCCTTATTCGTAAGCTCGCAGACACAGTCATTCATAGCGAGGATGGCGCAAAGGAATTGATAGATGAAACTATTATAGGTGATATCCCCAACTGGACTGTACACACTAGCGATGATGACAATGCCAGCGAGGAACAAAAATGAGATATATTGAAAGAAGCAATAAAAAAAGCAAGCCAAAAACGCTAAGATTGATCGGTGAGCAAACGCCATTTGCTATAAGAGAGTCGTTCAACCAGTTGAGAACGAACCTGCTGTACACCACAAACGACAACGATGGTTGCCCGATATATGCAATAACATCTGCGGAAATGAGCGTAGGTAAAAGTACCATTTCCTCTAACATTGCGGTTTCTTTCACAAATTTAGGTAAAAAGGTTCTTTTGATAGACGCCGATATGAGGCGTCCCGCTCAGCATTTCACATTTGGATATGATAAAAAGCAGCCCGGACTTTCCGATCTGCTCGCGGGAGTAAAGACCAATGACGAGGAATGCATGAATTCACCTATGAGAGGTCTTACGGTAATCACCAGCGGAATAATCCCCCCCAACCCCGCAGAGCTTATGCACAGCAAAAAGTTTGGGGAGTATCTGGAAAAATGGAAAAATGAATACGATATAATATTCATTGACTGTCCTCCGGCAGGAGTAGTTTCCGATCCGATAGCGCTTGCAAGTCTTATAAACGGCTACATAATAGTAGCAATGGCTAATCGAAGCGACTCAAACCGCATAAATGCCACCATAAAATTATTAAAGATGTCAAAGGCAAAGATCACGGGGCTTGTTCTTAACGCTACAAGCTTGCGTGGCGAAGGAAGCAAGTACTCAAAGCATTACGGCTACAAGCACGGCTACTACAAGTATAATTATTACTACGGATACAAAAATGGCAACGACTGATTTCCCCTTCCCGCAAAATAACGGAACAAGGAAAGGAAAGCGTTTATGTCTGTAATTGACTTTCATTCACATATTCTCCCAGGTATAGACCATGGTTGCGCGGATATAAATGAATGTATGGCTCAGCTTGATATAATGAGTTCAAATCTTACCGATATTGCGGTCGCAACACCTCATTTTTATCCTCACATTCACAAGGTCAATACTTTCAGAGAAGCCGTAGATAGCTCAGTACTTGAATTAAGAACAAAAAAGCAAAGCACACCAAGGATATGTGTCGGAGCAGAGGTCTTGCTGTGCGAAGGACTTGAAAGCATGAACGAGTTTTCTAACCTTTGTATAAGCGGAACTAAATGTATGCTGATAGAATTACCAACGCACGCCTTAAAGAACGGACATTTTGACACTATTGAATATATGTTATCAAACGGATATACCGTCTTGCTTGCGCATATAGACAGATATTTCAAGATATGCCCGAACGATGTTGACACACTGATTTCAATGGGAGCGTTGGCACAGATAAACGCAGATGCATTGTTCCACCACTCGTCTTGTAAAAGAATATTTAAATATCTTGAACAGTCGGAGTGCATATGCGCTTTGGGAAGCGACCTGCACGGTAGCAAAATTTCAAGCTATAAGCATTTCGTAAAATCTTCAAAGGTCTTAAAGGAATATTATCAGGCAATAATGAGCAGAGCCGAAGTACTTCTTTCGGACGCTGAAAAATTCTGAAATAAAAAATCGTACGGATCTATACCGTACGATTTTTTGTTGTTTATATAATCTAATTTTATTTAGAAAGCTAAATCCATTCTTTGTTTTCTTTTGCTTATCTCTCTTTTAAC
>JAGCJD010000264.1 GCA_017648425.1 Clostridia bacterium
AGGCGGTGAAGCCTTTAACAAGGCATCTACCGACTCAGCAACAGTGGTAATGTATACTCTTGTTAAGTGGGTAACGCTTAAATATGAGACAGAGGTTGGAAATATTCCCGCATGTCTTTATAGTATGCCGATTGAACCACTATCAACAAGTGGAGCAACAATATTTGTAGTTGTTATTGTAATTCTGTCGGTTGCTTTAATAGTGATTGGTGTTGTAGCCTTTTATATTCGCAGAAAAACAAAACAATAAAATAAAGTGGCTTTCAGTTTTGAAAGCCACTTTTAATTTTGTAATGATAAAAAACAAAAGGCACTTGAATTTCAAGTGCCTTTGTGGTGACCCGTGGGAGAATCGAACTCCCGTTACCGCCGTGAAAGGGCGGTGTCTTAGCCGCTTGACCAACGGGCCGTTGGTAGCGGGAATTGGATTTGAACCCATGACCTACCGGGTATGAACCGGTTGCTCTAGCCAGCTGAGCTATCCCGCCAAATATTTTTTGAGCGCTCAACATCGAACGCTCAAACATTATATCACAAACTCATGTGTTTGTCAACACTTTTTTTGAAGTTTTTTAGTGTTTTTAAAAAATATTTTATACAAGCATGCCAGCGTTATTTTAGCGTGGCATGCTTGTATGTTTTTTGAACTTAGTTAAGCTTTTTTAAGGCAGCTTTTACACCGTCTAAATTCTCGCGATATTTTGCAAGCTTTGTCTTTTCACCCTCAACAACAGCGACGGGCGCTTTTGCAACAAAGCCCTCGTTTGAAAGCTTTTTCTCAATTCTTTCGATCTCTCCAATAAGCTTTTTCTCCTCGCCCTCGAGTCTTGCTCTCTCCTTTTCTGTATCAATAATATCTGAAAGGGGAAGGAAAATAGTTGCAGAGTCGGTTATTATTTGTACTGCATCATCAGCATTTATCTTGGAGTCAAAGCTCTCAGCAACCTCTACTTCGGAGGCGGAAGCAAGTCTTTCAAAGAATATTGCAGTGCTTTCATTAAAGGAGTCAAAATACTTAGTTTCAACATATACCTTTGCTTTGCGTGATGGAACAACATTCATTTCATTTCTGCGGGCGCGTATAGCCTTGATTGCATTTATTACTCTTGTCATCTTTTCGCTATCAGATGTGAATACGAGCGAATTTTCGTATTTAGGATAGCTGGAAATCATAATGCTTTCATCGGTGTGAGGAAGCGCTTGATAGATTTCCTCAGTTATAAATGGCATGAACGGATGCAACAGTTTGAGAATGCCCGTAAGAACATACGCAAGTACATTTTGCGCAATAATATTGCCCTCGGTATCCTTTTCGTTTAGTCTTGCCTTTGTAAGCTCAATATACCAGTCACAGAAGACATCCCATGTGAAATCGTAAATGCTGGCAAGAGCAACGCCAATCTCATATTTATCCAACGCATTTGTTACTTCCGCAGAAAGAGTATTAAATTTGTCAAGTATCCATTTGTCCTCGGTAGCAAGCTTATCGGTCGCGGGAAGATTTATCTCCTCAATTGTAAGGTTCATACGAACAAAACGAGAAGCATTCCACAGCTTGTTGGCAAAGTTACGCGATGCTTCTATCTTCTCGTCGGAAAAACGCATATCATTTCCGGGAGAGTTTCCAGTTGCAAGAGCGTATCTGAGCGCGTCAGCACCGTAATTCTTTATTACTTCAAGAGGATCAATTCCGTTGCCAAGAGATTTTGACATCTTGCGTCCTTGTGCGTCACGAACAAGACCGTGAATGAATACGGTGTTGAAGGGCTCTTTGCCCATATGTTCAAGACCTGAGAATATCATTCTTGCCACCCAGAAGAATATTATGTCGTATCCTGTAACAAGTGCGCTTGTTGGATAATATTTTTCGAGGTCAGCGGTTTTTTCGGGGTAGCCGAGCGTTGAGAATGGCCAAAGCGCTGAGGAGAACCATGTATCCAAAACATCGTTTTCTTGTTCAGTTTTTCCACCGCACTTGGGACATTTATCGATGTCGGTCTTTGAAACTGTCATTTCACCGCACGAGGTACAGTAGAATGCAGGTATTCTGTGTCCCCACCACAGCTGACGGGAGATACACCAATCGTGTACATTCTCCATCCAGTTTACATAGGTCTTGCTAAATCTTTCGGGAACAAATTTAACGCGTCCGTCACGAACTACATCAAGAGCGGGCTTAGCGAGCGGCTCCATTTTTACAAACCACTGATTAGATGTAAGAGGTTCGACAGTCGTTCTGCAACGGTAGCAAGAGCCAACATTATGAGAATGGGGAACAGTTTTTATAAGATATCCCTCAGCTTCAAGATCGGCAACGAGCGTCTTTCTACATTCATATCTGTCCATGCCCTCGTATTTTCCTGCATATCCATTCATAGTAGCATCATCGTTCATGACCTTTATTTGTTCAAGATTATGACGCTGACCTACAAGAAAGTCGTTGGGATCATGCGCGGGAGTTATTTTAACACAGCCTGTACCAAAGCCTATCTCAACATAATCATCTGCTATAACAGGGATCTCTCTGCCTACAATTGGGAGAATAAGCGTCTTTCCAATAAGATGCTTTGTTGCTTCGTCTTCGGGGTTTACTGCAACAGCAGTATCTCCAAACATTGTTTCAGGTCTTGTTGTTGCAACCTCAACAAATCCGTCCTCTCCCTTTATCGGATACTTTATGTGCCAGAAATATCCTTCCTGTTCAGAGTATTCTACCTCTGCATCGGAAAGTGCCGTAATACAGTGAGGACACCAGTTGATTATTCTGTTTCCGCGGTATATAAGTCCCTTATTGTAAAGGTTTACGAATACCTCGCGAACAGCCTTTGAGCAACCCTCGTCCAT
>JAGCJD010000265.1 GCA_017648425.1 Clostridia bacterium
ATCGGACAACAATGAGCAGACTTCTAAGACCGAGGTCGTGGGCATACGCTTTAAAAGCACGGGAAAAGTCTATTATTTCGATCCCAACGGTCCTAATTTAAAGAGCGGTGTTGGCGGTATAGTTGACACAGCAAGAGGTCAGGAATACGGAGATGTTGCTATGGCTAATTCGCTAGTCAGCTCCTCCGAGATAGTACCGCCGCTCAGAGTTGTCATAAGACCTGCCACGAAGGCAGATGTTGACCACCATGCCGAAAACAAGGCAAAGGAAGCCGAGGCTTTCAGATTATGTCAGCAAAAGATAGCCGACCACGGTCTTGAAATGAAGCTCGTGGACGCTCAATACACCTTTGACAACACAAAGCTTCTCTTTTACTTCACATCGTCCAACAGAGTTGATTTCCGTGACCTTGTAAAAGATCTCGCTTCCGTGTTCCGCACAAGAATTGAGCTCCGTCAGATAGGAATTCGTGACGAGGCAAAGCTCACGGGCGGTCTTGGAATGTGCGGCAGACCTCTTTGCTGTACGCTGTTCCTTTACGACTTTGATCAGGTTTCAATAAAAATGGCTAAGGAGCAAAATCTTTCGCTCAACTCGGCAAAGATCTCGGGTATATGCGGAAGACTTATGTGCTGTCTTAAATACGAGCATGAGGCTTATGAGTACGAGATAAAGCGTACTCCCCCCGTTGACTCGCTCGTAAGAACGGAAAACGGTGACGGTATCGTTACCGAGATAAGTCCCCTTCAAGGCACGATAAAGGTTCGTTTGCTCGCATCTCCCGAGGTTCCTCCCAAGACATATCACAGAGATGCAGTTATGATGCTTAGAAAAAAGCAAAGCACGGAAAACAACTGATATGGCAGATATTCAATATTACGAAAGAGCCATAAAAAGCAAGGAGCCTAAACGAAAGGCTTTAATGATAGGAATATACGCGATCGTTTTGAGCGCATGGTTCGTCATTTGCGTAAGATTTTCTATCAGCGCCGAGATAGTAATGCTTATTCCCCTCTCCATTCTGGCAACGGTAGCTCTTACATGGAAGTACACAAGCGTTGAATACGAGTATTCATTTACAGCAGGAATATTTACATTTTCAAAAATTTACGGCAAGTCAAAGCGCAAGACCGTCTTCTCGGGCGACCTCAAGGCTCTTACTCTTGCAAAGCCTTATGACGCGCAGAGAGATGTCAATTTAAAATATGACGAGCTTATCAACGCCATTCCCAAATCGGGGGCAAATAATATATGCCTGTGCATCTTTGATATTGACGAGCGCAAGACCTGTGTTCTTATTGAATACGACCAATTGACCGCCAAAATATTGTACCACTTCAATCACACGGCAACAAGCAGAGAGCTGTTGAAATAAATTTATCAATAAAAAGTTCTGGCAAAAGCTTTAATAAAACTTATTTGCTTGTATTTTAGAGGCACATATGTCACTTGATTATAATCAAAAAAATATTAGTCTTGCAAAAAATCTCCGTAAGAATATGACAC
>JAGCJD010000020.1 GCA_017648425.1 Clostridia bacterium
GAACACGGGCATTATAGAGGGCAGAAGCGCCATTGCGACAAGTCCTATTGCAGACAATGCCTGACCTAGCACGACAGTTGCTCTGTTATTGAACAAAATTGGAAATTTTGATGCTGTAAAGTCCATTAAAAGCTGGGTTATAAAGCTTACGGCGATAAGCAAGCTTATTTTGCTGAGTGAGATCTCAAACTCATGCTCGAATGTTATATAGAGCAGAGGAGGGAAGTTTAAAACTATTGCTTGTACCATAGCGCCCGTAAAGCAGGCGGCAATGGTATGCTTTGCTTGTAATTTCATTTTTATCCTTTTATTTGTCTAAAATTATATCACAAAGAGCTATTGCGGTGACTGCTTCAAACACGGGAACAGCGCGAACCACAACGCACGGGTCGTGTCTGCCCCTTATGGAAAGCTTTGCAGGATGCATGCTTACCATATCTACGCTATCCTGCTCCTTATAGATTGAGGGAGTGGGCTTCATTGCCGCGCGGAACACGAGGGGCATTCCTGTTGTCATTCCTCCAAGTATTCCGCCGCAATTATTCGTGCGTGTGGTAATGCTTGTGCCGTCCGTTATAAACGCATCGTTATTTTGAGAGCCACAGAGCGATGCGCACTCAAATCCGTTTCCGAATTCTATGCCCTTGACTGCGGGAATTCCGAAAATAGCTGAGGATATTCTGTTCTCAATTCCGTCAAACATATGCTCGCCAAGCCCTGCTTTAAGACCTATTGCGGCGCATTCGATAATTCCTCCTATCGAGTCGCCTTCAAGTCTTACGCTTTCTATGAGCTGCTTCATTTGTTCTCCTGCGTTTATATCCAAAACGGGGAAATCACGCTCTTTGGTAAGTATATCAAGCTCCTTTTCTCCAACCCTTACAGGATCGAAAGGAAAGTCATGCACATTTCCTATTGAATAAAGGTGAGCCATTACATTTATATTAAGTGTTCTCAGATATTGAAGGCATATTCCGCCAACTATACAAAGTGGCGCTGTAAGTCTTCCCGAAAAATGACCGCCTCCGCGCAGGTCAACATTCTCACCGTATTTCATTCTTGCGGTAAAATCTGCATGAGAGGGGCGAGGAATGAATTGAAGGGCGTTGTAATCCGATGAGCGTTGATTGGTGTTTTGAATTATAGCGTGAAACTCCTCGCCAGTAAGCGCGCCGTTTTCGTCAAGACCGCTTAAAAAGATAGGCTGATCCGTTTCCTTTCTTTGCGTGGAGAAGGACGCTTGTCCCGGGGCGCGGCGCTTCATAAAGGCGTTAAGCTCATTCATGTTGGGAACGAAGCCCTTGGGAAGTCCCGTGGCGATTATTCCGATATGCTCATCGTGTGATCCGCCGTAAACGGTTATTTTTATGTTCTTTCCGTAAGTCGTTGACATAGTCCTTCCTTTCAGTTAAACAAGCTTTTTATATCGGTAAGAAAATCGGGATACGATTTACTTGTGCACTCAAAGTCGCAAACGGTCACGCTTGACGAGCAGGCTACTGAGGCTACCGCCGCACTCATGGCTATTCGGTGGTCATTGAACGAGCTTACCTCTCCGCCATCAAGCTGTGGTTTTCCGTTTATAATCAGACCGTCATCGGTGACCTTTATCTGAGCGCCCAAGCTCGTGAGCATTGAGGACACAGATGCAAGCCTGTCGCTTTCCTTTAAGCGAAGCCTTGAAGCTCCGTAAATTACGCTTTCTCCATCGGCAACGGAGGCTACCGTTGCGATAACTGGAACGAGGTCGGGTATTTGCGACGCGTCAATTCTTATTCCCGTAAGGCGTTTTCCGCCACTTACAGTAACATCTGTCTTTCCCACGGTGACGCTTGCGCCGAACTCTCTTAATATATCAAGTATTGCGATATCACCTTGATATGATGCGGTGTTAAGCCCACAAACGCAGACCGTACCGCTTCCAATAGCTCCCATACAAAGAGGAAATGCTGCATTTGACCAATCTCCCTCAACGAAAAGCTCGTCAGGTGAGCAAAGCTCGGCGTTACTTCTGATATAATATCCGTATTCGGTCTTTTCTGGTTCAGCGCCGAATATTTTGAGCGCGTCCACAGTCATA
>JAGCJD010000266.1 GCA_017648425.1 Clostridia bacterium
GTGTATCCTGTCCCTTGTGTAAAAATACTCCTCGCTCTTTATAAAAGCCTTGTCAAAGCCGGGACCATCGTGATTGTAAACACCCAATATCCTGTCGTTGACATCTTTTTTGCATTTAACGGCAGCCCAGACGGCAAGATTTCCGCCCTTGCTGTGCCCGCACAAATATATACTGCGCCCCGGAAATGCGTCAGCAACCTCCTCGACATAATCTCTCGCCTCAGTCTGCGCGGGAACGGGGCTCATAAAGCTCATGTTAAAGCTCTCTCTCCAACCAACTATCGTGTCGTCCGTTCCTCTGAATGCAACAACGCATATATCGTTGTTTAAAAGAAAGGTGAGCGCGCTGAATTGCTTTTGCTCGTTATCCGACACCTTGTTGACATATCCCACAACAGATACAGAGCCAAACCTATATGAGCGTGCCGCCCTTGTCAAGGCAGATATAGTTTCAGGCGGAATTATAACGCCGAGAGCAGACGGCATATCCCTGTGAGTGTTCATATAACGCTTTGCCGCGGCAAGAAAGCTTATCGGCTTTGCCGTAAACGAAGCGGGCACTATCCTTTTGAAATCAACATAAGAGATCTGTGAAAACAAAAGCGAATCCACCTCGTTAAAACCTACCTCGGCAAACGAAAGATCTCCCCGCCAATCCAAATAATCAAAAACAGTACCCATACCTTACCTCTCAAATCTGCTTGTGAACGCTCTTGTACTCATCGTAAAAGCGGTAATACGGACAGCCCTTTGTTCTGCTGGTAAGAAAATTCACCATTTCGTCCTGGTCGAGTCGCGCAGTACAAACATACTCCTCGTATTCCTCGTCATAATCGTAGAACTCACATGTTTCACAATTTGAAGACGACATAATATCACCTCAATTATCCATATATTTAAGCCTGTCAAGGCAATTTTGCAAAATTATCTGCGCCGAAAGCGTATCAATGACCTGCTTGCGCTTTTTTCCGTGCGTGCCTGTTTCGTTAAGGTATCTTGATGCCGTCATGGTGGTCATTCTCTCATCAAAAACAGCAACGGGAATGTCCAACCTTTCCTTTAAAAAGCAGGCAAACTTTTCACATCTTTGAGCGCGCGAGCCGTGACTTCCGTCCATATTTACAGGCAACCCCACGATTATGGCGACTACCCCCTGCTCCCTTGCGGCACAAGCGACCGCATCGGCGGTCTTGTCTATACCGCCGGGACTTATGTATCCTCTGCCCGAGGCTATCATTCTGGAAAGATCGGAAACCGCTATTCCCGTCCTTACATCACCAAAATCCACGCCCATTATCTTTCCCTTGGTCGATTTAATTATATCAAGAGTATCAAGCTCTGTCATATCAATTTCCTTTGCTTTTATTAATAGTTTCCTCGGCAAGCGCAAGCAGCTTCTCTCGGTCATTTAGAGTAGGATCGTCAACGACCATTGAGAGCAAAGCGGAAAGCGTATCTCCTATAAGCCTGCCCGAAGCCCCAAGCTTCGCCATATCCTTGCCGTTCACCTTTAAGTCGCGAATGCTTGTCGGCGTATCCGCCTGCCGCTTTGTCATCTCGTAAGCTCCGCTTGGAGAAATTTCCAAAAGCTCCGAAGCCAACGCGGCATGCTCTGCATATATACCAACCAGCGCAAATAACCGTCTTGCGTCCGCAGGTGATGCTGTTTTCAAGCAAGCGCCCCTCGCCACTGCAAGCGCGCCTGTCGTTTGCTTGCCTGAAGCGCGTAGCGAGCGCAGGATCTCGCGCGCCGTATCCTCGTCCGCGCGAGAGAGTAAAAGTCCCATTCTCGCGGGAACCATAGCAGGCATTTTGCAAAGCTGTGACAATATCTCATCACTCGGCTCATACTCACCCAGAACATATTTCAGCGCCCCATTCCGTTGCATCATAACAAGAGAGCGGTAAGGATCGCCCGAGGTTATCAGCTTAAAAAATTCATTAGCTATCCTCTCACGCGCAATAAGCGCAAGACCTTCCGCCATTTTCATAGCGGCGTCAAGCGTCCCCTCGTCTATCGAAAAACCAAGTTGTGCGGAAAATCTATATGCGCGCATTATCCTGAGAGCGTCCTCAGAAAATCTTTTGACAGGATCGCCAACAGCGCATATAAGCCTTTTTTCTATGTCGGCTCTGCCGAAAAAAGGATCAACAAGACCGCGCGAGGGACTGTAAGCCATGGCATTTATTGTAAAATCTCGCCTTGAAAGATCAAGAGTTATGTCGTCGGTAAAGCTTACACTGTCAGGGTGACGCATATCTGTGTAGCTGCCGTCAATTCTGAAAGTCGTTATCTCAACGGGCTCTCCGTCAAAGACTACTGTTACCGTTCCGTGCTTCAAGCCCGTTTCTATCACATGCTTGTCGGAAAATATCTCCGCCGTTTTTTTAGGCAAAGCGGAGGTAGCTATGTCATAATCGTGCGGCTCAATACCGAGCATCATATCACGCAGACCTCCGCCCACGATATAGGCGCTTTCTCCACAAGCCTCAAACCGCCTTATTATCTCGCCAATATATTCGGGGTATTTCATAGCTACTCCTTTCTGTAAAGTATATCCTTATTCACAAAAAATTATACGAAAATCCGCTCAAAGCTCCTGCTCGGTAGCATTCTCCATACAGTCATTAAAAAGCTTTTCCAAGCTCTCTCCGTATGAAAGCCTTAGACATATATCCTCTCCGCATTCGTTTACGAAAAGACATATGTTTTTTTCATCAAAAAGATCCGCTCTGTAATTATACTGCTTGCATTTTCTTTCTCTTATCTCATTCTTTGCTTCAAGCTCCGCGGACTTATCGCCCTGAGGAATGACGAGCATTTTTTCAATGTGAGAAAGCCCCACGCGGCAAACCGTGACAGTATGTCTGCCCTGCACCTCGGTGATCGTCAGATCCTTGTCCCCCTCATCGTTGCGAACAACAGCATAAATATACCCTCTCATAACATATCGTGTCGTTATAAAAACACCCACAGCAAGCATTCCAAGGCTCAACAACTGAATTGACCAGCGGTAGGAAAGCTCACCGAGTATCATAGTCACTATCATAAGTATAGCCGCGCCTATTATCAAAAGCCCCGTCACCAATGAAAGCCTTTTGGTGTTCTTTTGGGGACTAAATTCGAACAAAACCATATGTTTTTCACTCCTTGTTTTCAAAACCACTTGAAATCATTATTAATTAATGGTATAATTTAATGTATGCTATTATTATTATAATAAACAGGAGTTAAAATGTCAATAGCTTTTAAAATCATAAAACGAATATTTGCGTTGCTGTTCGCGCTTTTGGTAATAGGAATTTTGGGACTTATGCTGTGGAGAATAAACGCCGCAAAAGATCCAAAAAGCATGGAAGCCTTAAACGCGAACGAGGCTCTTTACGAGGCTTATTCCGAGCGTGGCAAGGAGCTTTATATGTTCAAGCAGGACCAGCGAAGCATCACCAGCTCAGAAAAAAACTACGGATATTTTTCAATAACCGACTACGCTATCATTCCCGAGGCAAACCAGATACAGACTATCATCCGCTATAA
>JAGCJD010000267.1 GCA_017648425.1 Clostridia bacterium
CCTGAACGCTTTTGTGACAGCTTCCGTCATTGAGGTCGATAAATCCGAACGCTTTGCTATCTCTGAGGTTACGCACCCAGCCGCCGACAGTTACCTCTTTGCCGCTGAACGCCTGAGGGTCTTCGTAGATAGAACGAATAAAATCTCTTTTCATAACATTATCTCCATAAATGCTTTTTCAATATATCACTTTATTATATCACTGCCATGTAAGTTTGTCAATCTAATTTTTAAATTTTAAATGTCGCGCGGGTGTATAATTTGCCCTGCGTCTTGACTTTGCGGGCAAACTGTGTTACAATATTATAATATAGCAGTAAAATATCAAGCTCGGTTTTACGGAGGTAAAAATGAAGATAATAAATATACTTAACAGTGAAAAGCCGTCCTTATCCTTTGAGGTTTTTCCGCCAAAGACAGATTCTGCGTTTGAAAGCGTTGAGGAGGCGGCAAGAAGCATAGCGGCTCTGCGCCCCTCGTTTATGAGCGTTACATACGGAGCGGGCGGAGGAACTAGTCAATATACTCTTGATATTGCAAGGGATATAAAGAGCTTTTGCGGTGTTCCGACAGTCGCTCATCTTACCTGCGTTTCCTCTACTCGCGACACAGTTAGACAGAAGATAGAGGCTATGAAGGAGGCTGGTATTGAAAATGTACTTGCCCTCCGCGGAGATATTCCCGCGGACAGGACTTGTGAGGATAGGTCAAATGGGATTATAGATATGCGTGTGACCTTGTGAGGGAGCTTAAAGAGAGCGGCGCGGATTTTTGTATTGGAGGCGCTTGCTATCCTGAGATACATATTGAGAGCTCATGTCAAAAGGAAGACATAAAGCATTTAAAGGAAAAGGTAGATGCGGGCTGTGAGTTTCTTACGACACAGATGTTTTTTGATAACGCGTTGCTTTATAATTTCCTTTACAAGATACGCGAGGCGGGGATAACCGTTCCCGTTATTGCGGGAATAATGCCCATTACAAACGCAAATCAGATAGAAAGAGCAATAAAGCTGTCGGGCTCGTTTATGCCACAGAGGTTTAAGGCGCTTGTTGACAAGTTTGGTTCTGACCCCGCGGCAATGAAGCAGGCGGGTATTGCGTATGCTACCGACCAGATAATCGATCTTTACGCCAACAATGTAAACAATGTTCATGTGTATTCAATGAACAAGCCGGATGTTGCCGCAAGGATACAAGCAAGCCTTTCGGATATTTTAGGCAAATGAGCGTTACTGTAATTGAGCTTTTGGAATGCTCGGAGATAGCGTATGACAAAAAAGAGATACTTCGATATATGGGGTGCTCTAAGTCAACTCAGGAGATAGATGAGCTTATAGAAGATTGCTTGGCTGAGTGCGAGGGGGCGTTCCGTTATAAGACGGTTTTTTGTCCCATTTGCGCGTCGGTTGACGGAGGCGCGGTAGTACTTGGGGACAAGCGTATTGAGAGCCGCGATCTTGCAAGGGCGCTTTCGGATTGCGATAGAGCCGTGATATTCGGAGCGACTGTTGGAATAGAGATTGATAGGCTTGTGCTGAAATACGGTCGCATCTCTCCGTCAAGGGCGGTGGTTTTTCAGGCGATAGGCGCTGAACGGGTAGAAGCGCTTTGCGATGCGCTTTGCAAAAGACTACGGGAGATATACGGCAAGACCTGCCCGAGGTTTAGTCCGGGGTACGGCGACCTTTCGCTTGGGCTTCAAGAGCATATTTTCTCGTTGCTTGAATGCCACAAGCATATAGGGCTTACGCTGAACGATACAAATCTCATGTCGCCCACAAAATCGGTTACGGCGATAGTGGGAATAAAACGACAAGGACAATAATTTTAGAGGTAATATGAACGCAAGAGAATTTTTAAAGAGCGGCAAGGTCTTTCTTGACGGCGGAATGGGGACGCTTTTACAGCAGGCGGGGCTTGCTGCGGGAGAACAGCCCGAAAAATGGAACATCACGCATTCCGATGCTGTGATAGGAATACACAAGGCTTATTTTGACGCGGGAAGTAATATAGTAAACACCAATACCTTTGGCGCGAACGCCCTAAAACTTTCGCAAGATGAGCTTGACGAGATAGTGAAGAGCGCGATAGCTAACGCGAGGCGCGCCGCGGAGCTTTCAACGGGTAAACAGACAAAGCTGGTAGCGCTGGATATA